>JBFMAE010000208.1:0-8102 GCA_040756085.1 Thermodesulfobacteriota bacterium
CAACAAACCTCACCGGCTCTTTCGATACATTTGTGATCTCGTAGACCTCACCCTGAAGGGTAGTACCTCTATAGATCTGTTTAAGAATCGTCTTTACCTCTTTCCAGAGGCTTTTCTCCTCTTCGACCTCCTTTACGGAAAAACCCCTTGGAGATTTTCCCTCATACATTGCCTTAATAAGCTCCTTTAGACCTGCAATATAGCTATGGGAGGTCTCCCAGCCAAGGGCTTCAGAAACCTCCTCTTTCGGCATCCTTACAACGATGGTCTGTGCCGGAACCTCCTTTGGAACAAGGATCATCGAAAAGACTCCGCCGGATGGAATAATAAAGAATACCTCTTGAGGAGAAGAGGAAACCTCTTCCAGGAACTTCACAAAGACGTTTCCTTCATCCACCTTAATATCCAGCACTTTACTGCTTGTATAAACCCTCACCCCGGAAGAGGGAAACTTAATGAGATTGAGATTTCGAAGAGAAAGATCAATAAAGATGGATTGACCTTCTGTAAAGGTCACAGTGCTTAGCCCGTAAACCCGGGGAGTCAGGGTAAAAATAAGAATTAACACTAAAAGCCCTGGTAATCTTCCGATTTTCATTGAAAAGTCCCTCCTTCTGTCTTTAATCCCTTCTGCTTCAACTCTTTCCGTTCAGCCTTCTTCTCTGCTGACTCCTCCTTCTTCTTCTCTCTTTCGGGATAGTCAATAAAGAATTCCTCAACCAGGAGCTTAAAATCCTTTACCCTGAACTTTACATTAAATACCATCTTCTCCTGAGAGATCCGGGTCGTCCCTATATTCCTGACCGTATTCCCCTCAATAAGAACCCTGTTTTCACCATCCATAACCTTAGCCGAAATGGGAAAGAATGCCTGTGTGATATTGTTCTTCGCAATGTATTGGGCCTGAGAGGAAAGCTCCGTCTTCACATCACTATAGACATCAGGAGGAATATAGTTTGACAGGAATTTGACATTGTAGGCTGCATTTGAAGGAGATAGGTTTCCTCCCATGATGGCAAAAAATACCCCCATCTGTTCAAGATATTCCGGGGAAACCCTATTGCTCTCCACCCAGAACTGCTTACTCAGTTCAGGAGGAACGATAATAATCCTTTCCCTCTTCTTAAAAAAGGAGGCATTGAGTATGAGACCCAGTGCCAGAAAAAGACACAAGGATCTCAGGAAAAAATTCTCCGCCAGAGCGGTCTTCCAATCGCGTATCCATTTTTCAAAACGCATATCCTACTCCACGAATTCCCGGATATAGCTTGGAGGACATCCTCTCAGCTTATAAAAACCGAACCAGTAGAGGATGTGCATGAAGAATCCCTCTGCTCTCGACTGCTTCACCTTTGAAAGAGTAAAAGAGAGTATGACCCCAATGACGATGAGGTAGGTAAGGGTATCCGTAAGGATACCCATTACCATAAACGTTGCAAAGACCACCACCTCATCTATATCCCAGAAGAAGAACCTCACAGGATCGTCTATGTAGCGAACTATCCTTGTCATACCCTGCTAACGTTCAACTGCAACAGGCAAAGAAAAGACCGCCTGATCCCCTGAATCATCGGTTACAGTCAGGCTTACAAGATAGCTTCCGGATTCCTGGTACTTTGCAAAAACCTTACTCTTGTCGGAGGTCGTTCCATCACCCAGATTCCAGTAGTAGCTCTTCACCTTTCCATCCGGATCCTTACAGGATGAAATGATCTTTGTATATTTGTACTTAGGATAATCCTGGTAGGAAATGGTACACTCGGGCAGTTGATTGGGATTGACCGTGATCGTTTGTGTCCCTTCGGCTACCTTGCCCGTCTTTGTCTCAACCCTTAGACCAATAACATAGTCTCCGGGTTCATTAAATGTTGCGCTAAACATACGAGCCTCAGAACCAGGCTCTCCGTTCAAAGTCCAGTTGTAGGAGCTTACCTTGTCAAGGGTTGGATGGCCTCCCATAACATTGGGCTTCAGAAATACCTTGAGAGGCGCCCTGTTATACTTGTTCGAAGCGACTATCTTAAAAGGCCCAACTACGAGAGCAGGGGGGCTGAGGATGGTTATCTCTAAAGAATCCGTTGAAACATTTCCTCTGTCATCAAATACACTGAGCGTAACCGTGTAGGGTCCTGCTTCAGTATAGGAATGCCCTGTCCTTCCTGGTTCTCCTCCTTCTATAACTGTTCCTTCCCCGAAGTCCCATCTGTGAGTGAGAGTGACACCAAAATCCTTGGCCACTCCTACATTCCCTGTTACACCAAAAAAAGCCCCATAGGGTGCATAGATCGGTTTATCAAGCTTCTGAAAACTCTTGATCTTAAACTGGGGCATCTCATAGACATCAACCTTTATTGGGCTACTCTCGACCGTTACAGAAGTCTCGGGATAACCAAAGTTCCTGCCTACCGCAGGCAGGCAAATTCCAAATTAAGACTTTTGACTTTTAAAAAATAATAGGTCATAATGACCACAATTAGTCAAATAGGAGGTCATTGATGAATCAGCAAGCCGTGAGTATCGCAGAAGCCAAAAAGCACCTTTCTGATTTAATAGGCCGGGTGGCCTATGGGAGAGAAGAAATCGTCATTACGAAAAGGGGAAGACCGATGGTATTGTTATCACCAGTAAAGGAACGTAATAAACATTTAAGCAAAACTAAAGGCTGGCTGGAGGAAGATGATCCTTTTTTTGAAATTATTGACAGTATCGTCGAAAATCGGAATGCTCACACAGCAAGGCTATTAGCAAAGAAGAGGGTGAGGTGATGTACCTTCTTGATACTAATGTTCTCAGTGAATTGGCAAAAAAACGTCCCAATACTTATTTGCTATCCCATTTATCCTCAAAACCATCCCAATCATTATTTACTTCATCCGTTTGCGTCATGGAATTACGGTTGGGCTGCACCCTACGGGGTGATTTTGTGAATTTCTGGTCCAAGATATCAAAAAATATCATTTCAAGAGTTAACGTCGTTTCTTTTGGATATAGGGAGGCTTTAATTGCAGGAGATATATTGGCCTCTCTTAAGAAAACCGGGCAGTCAATAGGTATTGAGGACGCGATTATTGGGTCCACCGCTTTAAACCATAATCTTGTCATGGTCACAGCCAACATTCGGCATTTTTCAAAAATAAAAGGTCTTGTAATTGAAAACTGGCTCACCTCTTCTCTGAAAACATAGCAACTTTGAGAATTATTAAAGAGAGCAAAATATTCTTGAGGAGAGGCCATCGAGTCATCTTTCAAAATTCAATTAAGTGACGGTATGGATATCAAGATTGGGCGATCATGAGGGCAAAGGAGAAAGGTGATAAGAGGGAACCAACGGGAATAGTAGGCGGAGTAATAAGTATGATAAGAAAAGCTCCGAAAGACTAAATTCAAAGCAGAGAATTCATTTTGCAGGGAGCTCTTGCCTAACTTCAGGTTCTGAAATGTCGGAATAAATTCCTTTCTTGATGATTTGGTTTGTCACTTCATCAAGATATTTGCGTAAAGTTTGGTTCAGCTCCTGAAACTCCGGCCAAAGTGTCTCGTCCAGGAATGTTCTTGGCACAATAGCCATCACTGTCGTGCGCCGTTGTCTTGAATAGCAAAATGGTTCAATCCCGTAACGACGCAGCAATGCCACAAAGAGTCTTCTTGACCACGTGTCCGGCATGGTGAATTTAAATTCCAATGGCGGATCTTTTTCCCGGAGAAGATGCAACCGGGCTCGCATTCGCTCCAGAGCATTTGCAGCAGCAGTACGCTCACCGGGCGTGGTTGCACCAGCAAAAAGTGCCTCGATACAGTGGAGTTTTTCAATCAAACGTATTCTCTCGTCCATTTGTTCACCATAAGCCAAAGTTCTTCATGTCAGTCCTTTGAGATCTTCAACGTTCCTGATGTGACGAATCGAATAGGTATATCCTTGTTCGCACAAGAACAATTGACGTTTGAGGGCAAAATCCTGCTCTACGGTGTCCTGGCTCACCAGGGTGTAGAAATGCGCCTGATTCTGACCTGGTTTGGGCCTCAGGATTCGGCCGAGTCGCTGAGCTTCTTCCTGGCGCGAACCAAAGGTGCCGGATATTTGAATGGCCAAAGAGGCATCCGGTAAATCCACCGCAAAATTGGCAATCTTGGATACAGCCAGGATCCTGATACGGCCAGCCTTGAACTCCTCATATAGGTGGTCGCGTTTTTTTTGCGGCGTTGTTCCAGTCAACAAAGGAATGTTCAGGGATTTTGCCAACCCTTTGATCTGTTCCACATACATGGCGATAATGAGACAAGGTTCATCGGAATGCTGGTTTATCAAATGTCGAACCACATTTTCTTTGAGAGGATTCTCGGAAGCAATGCGGAATTTGGATCGGGCCTCGGCCAGAGCGTAAGGCATTCTTAACTCCTCGGGCATGGGAATGCGAATTTCAGTGCACACCGCCGTGGCAATCCATCCCTGGCTTTCCATCTCCTTCCATGGCACATCGGTCTTCTTGGGACCAATCAGGGCAAAAACATCATCCTCCCGTCCGTCTTCTCGCACCAGGGTTGCGGTCAATCCTAGGCGCCTCCGCGCCTGCAAACTGGCCGTGATCTGAAAGACTGGCGCTGGCAGCAGATGAACCTCGTCATAAATAATCAATCCCCAGTTGCGTTGATCGAAGAGCGGTAGGTGAAGGAAATCTGCATCGGCTTTTTTACGGTACGTCATAATCTGATAAGTGGATACAGTGACAGGGCGGACGTCTTTGAGGCTTCCGCTGTACTCACCGATCTCATCCCCCTGGAGCGTGGTCTTTTCAAGCAATTCGGCCATCCATTGGCGAACTGCAGTAACGCTTGTGGTCAGAACGAGGGTGGAGGATTGAACTCTTTCCATGCAGGCTATGCCGACGATTGTTTTGCCCGCCCCGCACGGTAGGACAATCACACCGGAGCCGCCGCGCTCCGAGCCGCCAGCATGAAAAGCTGTGACGCTTTCGAGTTGATAGGGCCGCAATGCAAAAGGGATCCCGGATCGCGTCGTGGCACGGAGAGCAAATGAGAGTGGCTCGCCCGCGGTATATCCGGCTAAATCCTCAGCCGGGAATCCGATCTTGATCAATGCCTGTTTGATACGTCCCCGCAGGAGCGGATCAACCAGGAAATCAAGGGTCGAGAGTTTGCCTCCGATAAGCGGAGCAATGTGCTTGTTTCGAGAGATTTCTTCGGCCAGCGGTTCGTCCGTGGCAGAAAGGATGAGGCCCTGCTTATTGCGGCTGAGACGGAGGCGGCCGTAGCGAGAGGCGAAGTCCCGGATTCCAACGAGGACATGGTCTGGCACCGGATACTTTGAGAATTGGATCAGAGTTTCGATGATTTCGATAAGCGAGGCACCCGCTGCACAGGCATTCCAGATCGAAAGGGGCGTGACCCGATAGGTATGGACATGCTCAGGCGATTTGACGAGCTCGGCGAATCGTGCCAGCCGGTCGCGGACCTTCATATAGTGGGGGCTGTCCACCTCCACCAGAATGGTGTGGTCACCCTGAACAATTAAAGGATTTTCCGGATGATGGATTGTCATGATGGAATCACATAACCCAATTTCTTCAGCGCCGAACGAAAAGCGCGTTGATTCTTTTTTGGAACCGCCAGCCTGTCGGTGCCAGCAAGAAAGCAGTATTTCCGGGCATCAGAGTCGCTGGCAATCAGCGCCGCCGTGGCTTCATCTTTGATCGTGAAAAGAAGAGCCTCTTCTCCCTCCTTGACAGCAGATACCTTTTCGGCCACTTCCCGCAGGAAAATATCCACTCCCTCAGGGATTCCTGTAGAGGAATTGGATCTCAGGAAGGTGGTAATTTCTTCCATGGAGCCGCCTGATTCAAAGTAGGTCAACATTTGATGGGTATTTAGTTCCCAAATATAGTCACTTTTCAAGATGGCACACATCTCCAGACCGGCGATTTCGTCCGGCGACAGCTTTTTGCTCTGAGTCACAGCGATTTCATGGTTCGGAAGAATAGCAAAGAGATTCCGGGCTCCCTCCGCTGTTACAGGAGGAGTCCAGGTATCGCTGAGGTTAAAAACAAATGCGCCCAGCTCATTGAGCCTCACGTAGAGCAACCCGTCATACCGGCTGCAGAAACTCATCTCATCCTTACCCCATCGATCACCCAGTTCCGGCCAGAGGTGATGTGGAAACACATAGGCAATATCCACCAGGCCCAATGTCGTCAGGGACTCCATCAGCAGGGCACGCAGATACTGCCGTTCCAGTTCCCCTTTAATATCCCCAAAATGGCCATACTGATGCTCTGAGAAATAGAGATTATAAGGTTCGTCGGTTACCCTGAAGTCGTTCCCGGAGGCGAAAGCAAAACGATACGCCTCCTCCACACTCAACCACCGGTTAACAGGCCAGAGAGAAATAGAATCAACAATAGGGATCTTACGCTCGGACGGTGACGTCATATACCGTTTGGCCCTACCGGACTGACCCTGGATATGCTCGATTCGGTTCAGTTCGTCAAAATCATCATTCTTTAAGAAAGCCTCCACACTGTCCTTGTATCGACTTACATCCGGTCCATTCAGCATTTCTTTGCCAGCCTCGGTGAGGCCCAGAGTGGAAGCCTTAGGTTTGGCCCATTTGCATTGTTGGATCAGCACTCCCCACGCATGGGCTCGGACGGCCCCGGCCTTTTCCTCATATTTATTCGTTTCTTCAAAGGGTGATTTCAGATCGAAATCGGACGAATCGAGTGCTGTTAAAAGAAGCCGAACGGCACTGTCCGTAGGACGGCGGCCCTTATCGGTTACTTTGATCTTTCCGGCTTGGACCAACCTCAAGACACGGCGGAGTTCAGTAAAAACGGCCTTTTCCCCCTCATGAATATGAAGAAGACGAGGGGGTTGATCCGGGCTGTGCGAATAACGCTTTGGAGGAAGATGAGAAGCAGGTAGAGAATCGACGGTTTTTACCTTCGCCTGCGCCGGCTGGGGAAGGAAATCCTGCAGCGGCTTTATTAACTCTTTCGGAACCTCATAGATATTCAGCGTATTCCGCTGGAACATCAGGGCGGTTAATACGGCTTGATCCGGCCTCATCCATGGATTGGGCAGAGGCGCCGAAATACCATATTTTGATGAAAATACGCTTGGATTGATACGTCCATTATGGAATGCAGCTTCAGCCAACAAAAGGAGCTCGATATTGGACATGTAATTCAAAACTCCCTGGAGGTCCTTTTCAACCTTTCTGGCCATTGCCTCAATAAGATCGCCTTTGCGTGTCAGGCTCTTGGGCAAATTTATTTTACGGGCCAGCGCTTTAAGAACATCAACGTTAAGATCTTCAAGAATTTTTGTGGGATAAGTCAGCATTGGTGATCACTTCATCCATGGCTATATAAAGTTATAATGGTTTTACCTTAAACCCATAATCCCGGCAACGCTTGATGAAATTGGCTGGATTGGATTTGCTCTTGACAAGAAGATAACCTGGCGGTCCACCAGGGTCAATGTACCCTTTCAACTTGCTATGATTTCTGATGGTTGAGAGCATCGCCGGGTTTTCCGGTTTAACGATAGCGCTACAAGCCTGGATGCGTAAGACGCCATCTATTTCCGGTTTCTCTTCAAGGAGACTTCTGATGCCTGATGGCAGAGGCTCCAACTCTTTCAGAAGATTAAGAAGTTCTCGGCCCCCAGAGGTTCGGGAAGGCATCTCGTTCATGGCCTTCCTATCGAGCTGAAACTCAAAGATCCGGTCAATCCTTTTGATTCTGCAATAGCGAAACAGGGGGATCAGCTTCTCCACCGGCAGATCAGCTCCTGCAAAGACACATAGATTGGGTAAAACCCGAAAATTCTCTGCTTTCAGCGGCCTGGGTGACGGCGACTCAAGGCCTAATATGATCCGCCCTATATGGTTCAAAGAGAACCAGTCGATTTTTTGCTGTTCATCGACGTAAGCCCAGCCGGCATCAAAAAGGGCCCGAATCAGGGCCTGCTGCCCTTTAGGGTCTAACCAATCCTTCCACTGATAGACCGACAGGTCGGCATCCCTAATCGCCAGATTTTTCGCCAGAGCGATAAGCTCTTTTTCCGGCAATCTACTGAAAGCGAGA
>JBFMAE010000209.1:0-3457 GCA_040756085.1 Thermodesulfobacteriota bacterium
TTCCTATATCGAAGAACTCCTTCGACTCGCTGGATTATTGCATGATATCGGACATGGCCCTTTCTGCCATTTTTTCGATGAGCAATATCTTTCTCGGTTTAAAACCAACCATGAAGAGATCGGTCACCACATCATTCAGGAAAAAATTTCTCCCTTATTGAAAGGAATCCGACGAAGCCCTCATGGTCTATTTAGGAAAGAAGAGATCCTCGAACCAGGACAGGTCGCCTTCCTCATCAAAAGACCTCAGAAGAAGGAGGAACGGAAACACCCAAGGTGGTTAAACTTGCTCCAGCAACTGTTTCGAGGAATCTTCACCTTCGATAATATCGATTATGTATTGCGGGATGCCTATATGACCGGTGTCTCCATCGGTCCTATCGATTGGAGACGACTCCTTCATTATACTTCCTATCGCAGAGAGGGACTGGTCCTGGATAAAAGAGGAGTGGATGCATTGGCCATGTTTCTCAATGCGCGTCTCTATCTCTATTCTAATGTCTATTATCACCGCACCACCCGTTCCATCGATCTTCAACTTCAGGAAATATTTAAAGAGACGATGGAGATCCTCTGTCCGTTTCATCCTCTTGAAGAAATAGACCGATACCTTTCACTGACAGACTGGTTTTTGATGGAAAAAGTGTTAGAGTGGGAGAGGTCTCTTTCGACACGTGAAAAACGTTTGGGGAAAAAGTGGGCGGAGGTTCTTTCAAGAAAGTTGAAATGGAGCAGTGCCTTTGAAGAGAAACTGGCCCTTCGGGAGATGGAACTTGGGCGACCGGGTTTTTTGACCCCTGAAGAGGTGAAACGAAGAATGAAAGCATTGTTACCCAGGCGCCTCAAAGGGATCGAATTTCAGATCGATATGGCTCATCATGACCCTCGGCCATTCAACCCATGGCATGAATCAGAAGGAGCGACCCTTCTCATTTACGACTCAGGGTCTAGACGAATTTCGAGAGAGCCCCTCCGGAGGTTATTCCAATACATTCCAGCAAAGGTTGCGATTTGCCGGGTCTATGTCCCCACTCACCGTTACGACCAGGAACTGAGCCGGGCGGCTCGACGGGCTCTCTCTTCAGAAGGATATCTGGAAGCCTTTGAGACCAATGTATAATCCCGATTTAATGAGACAGAAATGGAAGGATAGATTGGAAGATTCTTCTCACCACATTCACAACCATCTTCCTGGCAGAAACGAAGCAGCGAAACGTTCAAAGGTTCCGCTATAAAGTTTTTCCAGCACACCCAACTACCTTTTGGAACGTTTTTTATGCAACTGCCGGGTTGATTGGACTGGTGATGTTCTTCGATAACTAGGTATTTTCTCTCAAAAAGTTACCTTGTCTTGGTCAACTGGTCGTGTTATTATTATAAATATTCATGTTTGATTTTTGGAGTATCATCAGTACAAATTTTTATCAGAACGGAAAGGATATCAGGGGTGGAAAAGAACGGATATCAGAAACAAGTGATAGAAATCTACCAGTTTATTAACGACCATCTCTACTTCAATCGTCCGGATATAGAAATTAAAGGGGAGCGATATAATTCCACGATCCTCTTCAGCCTTTTAACCGCACTGAAGAAGGGTAAGGAATTGATCATTGGAGAACCAGGGTTGGGGAAGACGACCTCTGCAGAATTTATCTCTTCTTTAATTTACCAATTTCCATTGGGGGTGATTTGGGGAAGTGAGGTATCGGGACATCCAGAACAGACAGAAGAGAAGATTATTGGAAGGCCAGATCTGGGGAAACTGAACCGGGGTGAAGAGGATGTGGTGTGGACAAATTTTTCTCAAATCGCAGTGAAAATCGTAGATGAGATCAACCGCCTCCCAGAAACGAAACAGAGTATGATCCTTGACGGCGTGGACCGGGGAAACTGGGAATATCTCAATAAGATGATTATCAACGAAGAATACTGCCTCTTTGCCACTGCCAATTACCAGGATGGAGGGACCAATACGATCATCGCCCCTCTGGTGGATCGCTTCGATGTGATGGTGGAATCGAGATATCCAGGAGCCAACCTTTCCTTTCTTATCGGGAAGACCAAACGAAAGGATCATATTTTGAGACATCCAAAATATGAGAAAAACCTCCATCGCATCTTCAAATCGAAAATGGCTTATGAAAAGAAAATCCTGGAGGTGGAGGAGGTCTGTAATGCCTTTGGGGAATATGTAGAGGAGGTATGCGGGGTGAAACCCCTCCAGCGGCAGCACCGTGACCAAATTCGTGCTGATATGGAAAATATCGATTTGGATCTTGATGCGAACGCCTTTACCCGAATGCTTCTGGCTGAATTTTCTTTTTGCGATCGTTACGGGCAGAAGCGGATCGTGGAAAACTGTGAAGAGGGGTGTCACTATACAGGATATCTCTGCCACGAGATTAAAAATTGTGCATCGAATCGTCTGCCGACCTCTATTAAACAATATGCACAGGGATTGGCCTGGTTGTTGGTGGATTCTGAAATCGATATCGAACATGTAAAATCGGTCATCCCCTATACACTGGCACACCGTGTCCAGTGGAAAGATGAGGTTCTCTCCCAGAGAGAGAGAACAAAGAGGGATGATCCATTCCCCATCTTTCTTGCAAAGGAAGCGGTGAAGACGGTATCTCAGCGGTATCGAGAACAGAGTGAGCATCTGAAAGACGCCCTGGCTGTTGGATCGAAGATCTTTCAAGGGGAATCCTTGGAGCCATTGGAAGGGGATCATCCTCTTTATGTAGAGATCAAAAAAGAGATCGCCACACGAAGAAACTGAATCAAAAGAGGTTTAGAGAGCTGGAACATTTCTTCACTTCGTTTTTAGTAAGGATTCCTGCCTGCAGCAGGCAGGGAATTTAAACATGAAGACATCCCGCCCACAGAAAAATAGTTCAGCGATCTTCTCTGAAAGAGAAGGGCTGATGGTCAAGAACCCCTTTGAGGAATTTAAGAACTTTACCTTCCAGAAGAGAGACATCCCTTTAGATCAGATCGTCCAATCCACCGAGGTGGTCATGGACCGGATTCGGTGGGGATATGAAAAACTGTTAGAAGAAGAGGCTAAAGAACTCGTCTGGATGGTCCAGTATAACACCATCATTAAGGCTTATGAAGTGGCGGAGAAGTATGTCAAGGAAATCGATTATTCAGCAGAGGACATTGAGGATTTCTGCTTTGCATTAGAGAATACCCAAAAGATCCCCTACCTTATTCCGGGTCCAGCAGGGGTTTACCTTTCTGCCTTGTGCAATTATGCTGAGGAAGAAGAGATTGTCCTGAAACTCTCTGAACTGAAAACGGAGATCAACCTGGTTGGGTTTCGGCTTCCGAAGGGGAAACGGTTGGTGATTGATGGAGATACCGGTGATTTTACAGGCATTGGCCTCGAAGGGGGAGAATTATTTGTGGAGGGGAATGCAAAGAATTGGACAGGGGCAGGGATGAGATCTGG
>JBFMAE010000210.1:0-2212 GCA_040756085.1 Thermodesulfobacteriota bacterium
TAATAAAAAATAATAATTTCAATATGTTATATAATATTTTTTTCCCCTTCATCTTGGCATATGAAATGCATATTTGAGGTTGAACCCAAAAAGAAAGGGGGAATGAGGTATGTTAAAAGGTAACAAAAAATTGATTACAGGCTTAATGGCTGTCTCAATGAGCTTAATGGCCACTCCTGCGTTTGCAAGGACGATTAGCTTTAAGGATGCTGGAATTGCTGTTTGGATTTTCCTCATCATTGGTGCGATTATTATACTTCTTCAATTGATTCCTGCAATTATTCTCTTCTTCTCATTCATTGGAACCTCCACTGGAATAGTCGCAAAGCGAAAGAAAGCCATGGATGAATTACCAGCTGAGGAGAAGGAGAAAGTTGTGCTTCCAGGATATGAGCCGGCACCTGTGAAAAAGTAGGGCAGGAAGTGAAGTAATAAGAAATTAGAGCCAAGGAGATAAATACCATGCCTGAGAATATGAAAAAGATTCTAACCATCTTAAGTTTAACTCTGGTTTTTGCGATTGCAATGGCCTCATTGGGGATTGCTTATGCAGGAGGGGTCAGGGGATTGGGGCTCCTGGGGGTCTGGTTTTTCCTCACCTGCGGGATCATCGTCGTTTTAGCACAATTGATTCCAGCGGGTATCCTCCTCTCCTCCTTCATTGGAACGGCATTCACTTCTTTTCGAAAGGTAGAGATGCCCATCCGAGCGACATCATAGATGATAGAGAGGCAGGGAGGGGCTTCGAACCAAAGGAGAGAATATTATGAAATCGAAAACGATCCTTATTGCTTATCAGGACGATCTTTGGGCCAGATCACTCTCCACTTTTTTCCATGGTATTGGATACCGGGTGGAGACTGCAAAGATGGTGAGCGAGATGATCCGAAGGGTCCGAAATGGAAAAATCCATGTCGTCCTCCTCGATGATGAGATCGAAGGAGTGAAGGCCTGTGACTTAATTCCTTTATTTAAAAAGATCCATGATAAGATCCAGATTATTATCATCTCCTCGGAGGTTTCTCTCGGGGAAGTGAAGCGTCTTCGAGAGGCAGGGATTTTTTATCAGGCAATGAAGCCGGTGGATTTGGAAGAGATCAGGTCTGCGGTGGAATGTGCCTTTGAAAAGATTGAAAGAGAGAATATAAAAGAAGGGTTCATTCCATTTCTTTTTCCAAGGAGGATCCCGGCATGAAGCAGAGAGAAAAAGGAAGAAAGGTTTTTGTTTTCCTTTTGGGAGTACTTCCCCTTTTCCTTTTCATCGGGTTAACAGCAGAAGTTGCCTGGAACGACAGTTCTGGCTGCTTGGGCTGTCATCAGGATGAGTTACTTAAGAAGAAAGATGCTCGTGGAAAAACGTTATCTCTTTTTATCTCGGAGGCGGGATTTAAAAATTCGGCTCATGGGGAACTCTCTTGTTCTGACTGCCATACCCGAATCAAGGACGATGCCCATGCCGAGGGAGGGAAAAAGGCTGCGGATCCAAGGGTCAATTGTGGGGTTTGTCATAAGGAAGCAGAGAAAGAATATCAACAGGGCCTCCATTCCAAGATGATCATGAAGGGGACGGAAAGGGCAGCCAGTTGTTATGATTGTCACGGAAAACATAATATCCTGCCAAGTAAGAATCCTAAGTCAATGACCCACGTTTCCAATATCGACAGGACATGTAATCGCTGTCATTCGGATGTGGAATTCGTCAAACAACATGCATTAGGTACAGCCCTTCCTAAGGAAGAATTTAAGCAAAGTGTGCATGGGAAAACGGGTGAGATAACGTGTACGAATTGCCATGGGAGTCATAACCTGAGATCCCTCATCGATCCAAAATCTTCAATCTTCCGATCCAATATTCCCCAGACTTGCGGGGCATGCCATCCGGATGTTACCAAACAGTTTACAGAGAGCATCCATGGAGTATTTGCTGCAAGGGGGAGAAGCGATTCTCCCACCTGTACGACCTGTCACGGTTTCCACGGAATCAAGGCGAAGGTTGATCCAGATTCTCCGGTTCATGAGAGAAGGATTGCTAAAACCACCTGCCCTCAGTGCCATGCGGCAGAGCGAATCTCAAAAGAATACAAATTTACCACGATGCCAGTTAAATCTTATTACGATAGCTTCCATGGTCTCTCCTATCGAGGGGGGGATACTTATTCGGCTAACTGTGCGAGCTGCCACGGGGTTCATGACATCCGACCCTCCTCGGATT
>JBFMAE010000211.1:0-30300 GCA_040756085.1 Thermodesulfobacteriota bacterium
GATGGTCTATGAGGTCGGGCTCCTCGCTGCTGGAGGAGCTATACTGGCAGCGGAAATGGCTTTTGAGGACCAACCCGCTTTCGGTTTGATCCGCCCTCCTGGACACCATGCCAGTCCCCATTCCTGCTGGGGCTTCTGTTATTTCAATAATGTGGCCATCGCGATCAAAAAGCTCCTCGGTGAGGAGAAGATCAAAAGTGCCCTCATTCTCGATTTCGACCTCCATTACGGGGATGGCACGGCCAACACCTTCAGCGGTTCAAAATCCGTAAGCTATTTCCATCCGGAGGGAGCGCGACGGGAGGGATTCTTAGAAGAGGTTAAACGATATCTCCAAAAAGAAAAACTTTACGACATCATTGCCATCTCCGCAGGGTTTGACCGCCACGAAAAGGACTGGGGAGGTCTTCTCACAACGGAGGATTATTTCACTATTGGGAAATGGGCCAGAGAGGCCTCCCTCGAGCACTGCCAAGGGAGACGATTTGGCGCCCTCGAAGGAGGTTATAACCACTCCGTCCTCGGTAGAAATGTGAGGAGTTTTCTTCAGGGATTCAGAGATTGATAACCTTCTCGGGTGATCATGGGTAAGGGGAGGGCAGGACTGACCTCTCCTTGTACTTTGGAATAGTCACCTTTTGTTCGGAAAATATTGGAGAAAAGATAAAAAATGAAAAAACAATTGCTCATCATTGCCGCCTTAGATACCAAAGGAAGGGAAGCAGCGTATGTAAGGAATTGCGTAAAAAAACTCGGCATACATCCTATACTGATGGATGTCGGTACCTTGGGAGAACCCCTCACGCCTCCTGATATCACACGGGTTGAGGTGGTGGAAGCTGCCGGGTATCGTTTTGAACATTTAATCAAAGAAAAGAACCGCTCTGTCCATTTTAAAGCCGTCCAGGAAGGTGGGGCTATCCTGGCAAGACATCTGTTTGAAGAAGGGGAACTCCATGGGGTATTTGGGATGGGAGGTGGAACAGGGACAGCGATCGCGACCTATATCATGCGTTCCCTCCCTTTCGGCTTGCCGAAGGTGGTCCTCTCCACAGTGGCCTCCAGAGATATAAAAGAATATATCGGGACGAAAGATATTGTCATGTTTCATTCGGTGGCCGATATTTTGGGTTTCAATGAATTCATGCGTCTGATGCTTGGACAGGCCTCTGCTGCCGTATGTGGCATGATCGAAAAAGGCAGTATGTTGAAAAAAGAAAAACCGATGGTCGCTGTGACAGCCTATGGCATCAACTCCCTTTGTGCGATCCAAGCGGAACCCCTCCTCCAAGAGAGAGGATATGAAATGGTTGCTTTTCATGCGAATGGATGCGGTGGGATGGCCATGGAGGAATTCATCGCCCAAGGCTTAGTTGCCGGCGTACTTGATTTTACCCTGCATGAGATACCGGATGAAATGTTTGGTGGATATTGCAAAGGGATCGGCCCCATGCGGTTGGAAACCGCGGGCAACATGGGAATTCCTCTGGTTGTTGTCCCGGGCGGGCTGGATAACGCAGTGTTTAGTCCAATTTACCCGATGCCAGAACAACTCAAAGGTAGAAAGATACATCCTCATGATATCCGGTTTTGTGTTCGGATGGGACCCCAAGAGATGAAACAATTTGCTCAAATCATTGGAGAAAAATTAAACAGATCAAAAGGCCCTTCCTATGTGCTGATTCCTAAAAAAGGCTGGTCTGAAGCTGACAAAGCGGGAAGGGAGCTTTTCGATCCAGAGACGGACCAGATTTTTGTGGAAGAATTGAGAAACATCATCAACCCTACCATCCCTATTGAAGAGATGGACGTCCATATCAGCGATCCTGCTTTTGCTTTAAGAGCAGTGGAAGTTTTAGATCATATGATACGGGTTCGTCGCCCTTAATCGAATTAATATTGTTTAGAAGAAGATTGAGCCCTGGGAGGAACCCCCAGGGCTCATTATTTTATGCAGCTTGATCGGGGGGTGGAGTTCCAGGTGGGTTGGGAAGTGTCAATGGCCATCTCAACCAGAAGGCATTGTGCGCGATCATACCAGGTGCAACGATACAAAGATTGAGATAGATAATGAGGATGTTTACATCAGCAGGAAGTTTCGCAGCCGCTATGGCTTCTCCAGCAGGACCAAGGATCAGCCTTAAGATGATAATCCAAATAGCGATGATGATACACTGAACAATAAATGCCGAAATTGCTCTTTTAGCAAAGGTGTATTTCGTAACCCCCCAGAACTGTAAATGCCAGGAGTGAACCAGAGGCCAGAAGATGAGGGATGAGCCCAAAGCAGCAAATGAGAAAGTGGGGCCAATCCCTAACGCTAAACTTCCATTCCAGAAGATGTAGCCTAAAATGTGTGCAAGAATCGTCTGACCAATGGCTGCGCCCGGATGACCCCATTTGCCAAAGGGCCATCCTTGGGTTGTGAAGACAGGACTGAAGACGAAGAACCAGGCAATGGCCCAGACGAGGTAACCCGTCAACCAGTTCACATTGAGAGGGCCCTTATGATTTATTGGAGTATCAGCAAGAGGTGTTCCGTCAAGATTGGTTAAAAAGTTCCAGATGAGGATGGAAACGACCATTACAATAATGAAACTCATGGCCATTGTTCCCCAGGGATGGAGTTTGCCTTTAAATGGCCATCCTCCCCAATTCACTCCGTAAAGGAGGGTAGCCCAAAATCCAATGACTCCAAACCAAAGATAAAGGGGTCCTATGACCCATTTGGGATAGATGAATCTCATAAAGAGCAACATAGCAAAAGTAAAGATAGCCCAGAGGACAGTCATCCCAATTCCCGGAATGAGACGGGATTTAGCAGGGGTCCAATTGCCGGCCGGAGGTGCCCATGGCCAATTATCACCTAAAAGCACCAAATGACCGAGAGCGATGAGCATAATGAGCGTGGCGGGAATGATTTTCAATACAATAAGCTCGGGAGAGATGCAGTATACGAATATGACAATCCCGACAATAGCAAAAACAATGAATTGAATGAGTCCTCCCCCTCTTCCGAGGGGTCCAATGCCGATTTTTTCTGGTGGTTTTTCATTTCCCATAAAAGTCACCTCCTTTTTAATTTTAGACAAGGGAAGTAAAACGAGTCGGACCTTTAATCATTTTTTATGAGCTAATTTTTACTTGCGACAGAGCCTTCTCCATCAATAGTTCATAAGCGGTTTTTTTACCGAGCAAGGGTTCTTTTTTCTTTTGACTCCAGATCGTTTCGGGTCTGCTCTGTAAAATGAATATGTTGAAGGGAAATGGCTTATGTTTTTCGATGGCCCATTCTATGTCTTGGGGAGAGCCATAGTGGTCTTCAATTCGCTTAGCTACTTCAACCAACTCTATTATTTCTCTGTCTTCCAGACAGGGAATATTCTGTCGGTCTGAAGGCACATCACAATGTGTTACACCTTTCCCGGCTTCATATTTACACTCAATGGTCTTAGGTGATATTATCCTTTCATTAATTTCAAAGACAACCTTGTCCGCAACGAATTTGTCTGGGGTGACCGCACCCGAGACCACAGTTTCCCCCAGCCCCCAATTGCCTTCGATCACCACCTTTGATGGGTCGCCATTGACTGGGTTGATGGTGAACATAACACCGGCTGCTCTGGCATCGACAATCTTCTGAACGCCAACGCTGATCAACACCTTCTCGTGAGGGAAATTCATCTTAATCCTATAGCTTATAGCCCGTGGTGTAAAGAGGCTTGCCCAACAGCTTTGCACCATTGTGATGACTTCATCAAGACCCTTAACCCACAAGTAAGTCTCCTGCTGCCCGGCAAAGCTTGCTGTAGGTAAGTCCTCGGCTGTAGCGCTGGAGCGCACCGCCACTGGAAGTTCTTTTACTTGGCATTTTTTGCAGAGTAAAGCATAAGCTTCACTTACCGCATTGGCAATAGCAGGAGGCATCGGTGCCTTGTCCATTAATTTTCGAATTCGGGTACTGGCATCATCAAGAGAGCTGACATCATCTGGATTGACATTAGCTAAGATCTTAGAAATCTCCTCCACTACCCCTGCCTCAGTGATAAATTCAACATAGCTATGCGTAGTCACAGCGAAACCTGGTGGAACCCTAATCCCAGCCCTTAGCATCTCCCCTAAACTGGCATTCTTGCCGCCTACCACAGGAAGTGAAGCCTTAGTTATCTCCTCAAATCCTAAGATATATTTCAAATTTCACCTCCTGTGGTAGGTTATAAGCAAGAAGATGAAGGCTTAACTTACGACTTTGCCCGCTTGACAAATGTGACTACGCCTCTATCCCCATCTACTCTAATTATATCTCCGGTCTTAATCACTGAGGTAGCTGTGCCTGTCCCGGTCACCGCTGGCAACCCGTATTCCCGAGAGACTATGGCACCATGGCAAGTAAGTCCACCGATATCGGTGACGCATGCTTTGATCTTGGAGAACACCGGTGCCCAGGCGGGATTGGTATTCCCAACTACCATAATCTCCCCCGGCTCCAGGGTTCCAATTTCCTCAAGAAGCTTAAGGACTCGAGCTTTACCCTCGGCAATACCAGCCGAAGAGGCAAAACCTTTCAGTTCGGTAACTTCCTCAGGTCGCACCGCCACCCCAGCTAACCAGTCCTGTACCTTGTCAGTAGTAATGCCCCAGAGCATTACCGTAAATGGCTCGGCAACCACTTCCGGCGGTACACCCAGAGCGGGTGGTGGCATCCATTTAGCGGCGGCTTCCAGGATTTTCTTACGCTTCTGGGCTTTGTCCGACCATTTGAGCGTAGGTATGTTTTCTCCCAATGCCCAAGAATTAGCCAGGTCCTCTATAAGATAAGGTACCTCGAGGCGGTTGAACATGAAGAACTCTTCCACATCCTTCAACACCCCGTGCTTGACGAAGAGTTTGGCGAACTCCCTCATCTTGTCCCACCATATGGCGTGGAACCAGTGTTCTACCCAGAAGAGATGGTCCTCGGCATACCTGTAAATGGTCCTGACGTTATTATAGGCATCCCCAAAAGACTTCTTATCCTCATCTGTTTTTATTAGTTTTCGGTATTCATTGACCAAAGCATCCCTGGCTTCGGCAATAGCGCTAAGCGACCTCTCAATCTTCTCCCCTTTGTCCAGGCGCTCCAGGTAGCTCTTTATGTAGCCAAAGGGCACATCCAACTTGTTGTACCAAGCCCCTTCATGGTGGAACCAGCCACTGCCACAGGAGACATAGAACCAGGGGTCTTTAATTCTGTCTACTTCTTCCAGCCAGTGCCTTCCAGCATCAATCTCCCTTAGGCTCTCCATCTTGACTGATGCAGGGCGGTCGCTCTTCAGAATGTTAGCAATTTTAGGTTCGGCATGAGCCAGTCGGGCTAACCGGCAAAGCTCCTCTTCAGGGCGAAACATGGATACTTCAGCCCCAGCTACCATCTTACCGATGGCACTCTCGCTAATCCCCGGAAAGAGCTTGCGAGCCACATCAGCAAACATCAGGTATGCCAGATAGGTGAGGTTCAGTAAGTTAAAATGATATTGCCAGCCCCGATACATGATATTTACCGAGTTATTGAAAGCCTCCAGTAACTCATGGGCAGGGGAAACACTGGGAAGGGTAGTAGCCGAGTCAAAATCGGGCATATATCTTGGTAGCTCTTCAGGTATCTTTATTGCTTCCAGTTCCCGACCCAAAGCTTGAAACTTGGGAAGCCACTGATCCCATAGCCCGTCATAATTACCAAAGACCGGGAAGGTCCGCTTGGGGAATAGCTCGGCTTTCTCCTTGATCACTTCATCTGGTGGTGGCGTAATCGCACAGATATACATATAGCAGCCGACCATTCTTTGGGCTATTCCTTGGGCTGGCGGTATGCAGAATATCCGGGTAGTGTGCTGGGCAAGGGAAATTTGCCAGGCTTGGTGGAATATTTCATCGAGGGGAGGCATGGGTTCTGGAGCATGGATTTTGTCCTGATACCAGAACTGTGTATCTTCCCATTGCTGCCTCTCAGCGGAGAACAGGCGGTGAGACGGATACATTTCCTCCCAACCTTCAAGTTCTTTAGGTATTTTCACCTCTCGCGCATACGAAAACCTTTTTTCTTTTGCCATTATTGCACCTCCTTCATTTTTCCGCATTGTCGAAAGATGACATCAGAATAAAAAATCCCTTTAAAATAGACTAATTTCTCATCACCTCCTTTTCATCACCATCGTGTTAATACTTCCTTTCCGGGTTTGTGTCCGAAAGAAGTAGAAACTATTTTCCTTTAAAAGGATGTATATGTTGAGTTATTTTGAATGGATGGGGTAATTTCAATATTAGCTGTACTTGAAAACCCACTCGACTAATTACCTATTTCAATAGGGTTTTGTCAATACATTTTTTGTTATATAGATATAAATTTAGGTTATCTATTTTGGTTAAGCTCTGGGCAACTTTTCAAACTTGGGAAAAATCTCCCCCCCTTTTTTCTATATATCGGATGAAGGCTTTGATGACGGGGTTCGCCCGTTCTTCTTTCAAATAGAGGACGGCTACTTCAAGGTAGAGCTTTTCCACCAAGGGGATCGTCTTAATCATCCCTCTCTTCTCCTCATCTTCCCCTATCCTTTTAACAATAACAGACACCCCCTTCCCCTCTGAGACCCACTGTTTGATAAATTCGGAGCTACCTGCTTCAATCAAGAGAGAGGGGTGAATATCGAGCTCTTCAAAGGCGTGGAATAAGATTCTACGGGTCGTTGAACCCTTTGCCCGGATGATAAAGGGATATCCCTCAATCTCCTTCAGAGAAACTGCTTTTCTTTTGCCCAGTGGATGATTGGGCGAAACAATGAGGACGAGTTCCTCCCTTAAGAAAGGAACCAATTCAAATTTTGAGGATGCTTTGACCACTCCGATTAAGCCGAGGTCATTTTTGTAATCGAGGAGGCTCTTCTCAATTTCCTCGGAGTTTCCTACTTCCAGGGCGATTTTAATGGAAGGATGAGAGGTCTGAAATCCAGAAAGAAGTTTCGGCATCAAACACTTCGAATAGGACTCAGTGGTCCCAATCTTCAAAATACCGTGATGGTCTTTTCTCAGATTGCCAAGGGCATTCTCAATCTCCAGGAGATGGGAGGAAATTTTATGGGTATGTTTGAAGAGAATCTCCCCTGCTTCAGTCAGGTCAAATCCCCCTCTCCCTCTTCGAATAAGTCCCAAACCTATTTTCTGTTCCAGCTCCCTGATATGTTTGGATACGGCAGGTTGAGAGATAAATAACTCCTCTGCGGCCCTGGAGAAGCTTCTAAATTTCGCTACTTCATGGAAGACAAGAAAAGAATTTAACGAAGTATTTATAGGGTTTCTCTTCACCATTTTCTTATAATCTTTAGTTATTTATACATAAACATAAATGAATTGACAAGAGGATTTTTTGAAAAGATAATTGCAGAGACTTCAATCCTAAGAAGGAGGACTTTATGGATCTTCGAGATTTTATAAAAAAGTGTGAAGGGGAAGGAGAATTAAAGAGGATAAAGACTGAAGTCGACTGGAATCTCGAACTCTCCCACATTGCGAAGCTGAACGAGGAGAAGAAGGGCCCAGCTCTTCTCTTCGAAAAAGTGAAAGACTACCAGATTCCTGTACTGACAAGCGCCTTTACCTCACCAAAGCGTCTGGCCATTGGTCTCGGAATGCCACACCATTTTGCAATGTACGACATGGCAAAAAGATGGATGGAACTGACAACCAAAAAACTCATCCCGCCTGTGGAGGTCAAAACCGGGCCAATCCTGGAGAAGATCATCCAAGGCCGTGATATCAACCTCCTCAACTTCCCTGTACCAAAATTCTACCCAATGGATGGTGGCCGCTATATTGGAACAGCACACTTCGTCATCACCAAAGATCCTGAGAGTGGTTGGGTCAATCTGGGAACTTATCGAATGCAGGTCTTGGATGAAAAGACAGCAGGGGTCCAGATCATCAAGGGAAAACACGCTGACTTCATGCTGAAGAAATATCAGAAGATAAAGAAAACAATGCCTGCAGCAATGGTTATTGGGGGGGATCCTCTTCTCTTCCTTGCAGGGAGCACTCTGGTCTCTGCAGGGGTGTGCGAATATGATATTGTAGGATCCTTAAGAGGAACCCCCTGTGAAGTCATCAAAAGTGACCTGACCGGCCTTCCCCTTCCCAGCACGGCTGAGATCATCTTGGAGGGCGAAATCGAGACCGATCCTGAAAAATTCAGGGAGGAAGGACCCTTTGGAGAATATACCGGCTACTATTCCGGAAAGACCGGGGAGGAGTGGCCCAAGCCCTGTCTGAACGTGAAGCGGGTTCTCCACCGGAACAACCCAGTCTTTTGGTCCACCTCCGTAGGCAAACCAGTGACCGATACCCATATGATTCAATCTCTGAACCGTACAGCAACCCTCTGGACGGACCTAGAGAATATGAAGGTCCCAGGCATCCAGTCTGTATATATCCCACCTGAAACGGGTGGCAGATTCTGGGGGATCGTATCTGTCAAACAGATGTACCCTGGCCACTCTATGCATGTGGGCACAGCAGTCATCTCCACCACGACAGGCCACTACGGCATGAAAGGGGTCATTGTAGTGGATGACGATATCAGAGCCGATGACATTGATAGGGTCTTATGGGCCTTGGCCATGCGTTATGATCCTTACAGGAGCACAGAGATCATTAAAAGAGGACGTTCTACCCCGCTTGATCCTGCACTTCCTATCGAAGCCAGAGAAATTGTTTCGCGAATCATCATGGATGCTTGTATTCCATTTGAATGGGAACGAAAACCAGTCGAAATTAAACTGGATGAGGAAACAGTGAAGAAGGTCCAAAGCCGGTGGAAGGAGTATGGCATCTGATCGGAGATGAAAAGAAGGAGAGAAAAGATGTCAATCGTTATTGTAGGGATGTTAGATGAAAGAGAGGAAGCCCTCAAGATCATCAAAGAACAGATAGAGAAACGAGGGCATAAAACAGTCCTGATCGACATCAGCATTGGCACGGGTGCGATTGTTTCCCCGTTGAAAGCAGATGTGACTTGTGAGGAGATTGCCAAGCTGGGTGGAAGGACCTTCGAGCAGATAAAGGAAATGCTTGCCAAGGAGAGGGAAAAAGCCACTTCCATGGTAGCAGAAGGGTTGTCTAAGAAAGTGACCGAGCTTTTTCAAGCAGGGGAGCTGAAGGGGATGATTGCCATTGCAGGCATGACAGGAACTTTCCTCTCTCTGACAGCCATGAGGGCTTTACCTTTCGGGGTTCCCAAACTTCTCATTTCAAGTGTCACGGCCATGCCAGCCTATGCCAATCGGCTCGCAGATTATTTTGGAGTCAGGGACATCACGGTCATGCACAGTGTGGTCGACACAGTGGGTCTAAACCCCCTGGTGAGAGCGCTGGCTGTGAACGGCGCCAATGCGATATGCGGGATGCTTGAAGGATTGGAACCCTCTAAAAAAGAGAAAAAGCCTTCGATCGCCCTCACAGAATTTGGTTTCTGTGATAAAGGGGCTCACTATGTAAGAGAACTTCTGGAAAAAGATTATAACCTCATTTCCTTTCACGCGACCGGATTGGGGGATCGAGCCGCCGTGGATCTCGTTAGTCAAGGGCTCTTTGAGGCATTCATTGATCTGGTCCCCGCAGGTTTCAGTGAATATCTTTTCGGTGGCAACCGCGCCGCCGGACCTAATCGATTGGATGCAGCTCTCCATACATCCATTCCTTACATTCTTGCTCCCTGTGGTTTTGACATGATCAGTTGCGGACCCATAGAGCGAAAGGACAAGGGAGATCCTCTCTGGGCCTCAAGGAAACTCAGTGAGAGAAAACTTCTTATCCAGGATGCGATGAGGGTCCAGGCAAGGACGAGCATCGAGGAGATGGAGACCGTGGCCAAAGCCGTGGCTGAAAAGCTCAATCGGTATCCCAATAAGAATTTAGTCAAGTTTATCATTCCTAAAAAAGGCTTCTCCTCCCTCAGCGTGGAGGGAGGGGCCCTCTATGATCCCGCTGCAGATAAAGCTTTCGTCGAGGCATTAAGAAAATACTTAAATCCATGGATCGAGATCATAGAGGTGGATGCCAACATTAACACGCCTGAGTTTGCCCGGGCTATTGTAGAGGCTTTACAGGAGATTTTTGATTCCATCAAAAGCTGAGATTGGAGGTGAACTCAATGCGACTCATTGTCGGAATTTCAGGAGCAACGGGCTCAATCTATGGTATTCGGCTTTTAGAAATCCTCAAAAAGAAAAAGATCGAAACCCATCTCATCATCTCCACAACCTCCAAGGAGATCATCTCGAAAGAGACTCCTCATTCTGTTGAGGCCGTGAAGGCCTTAGCCTCCTATGTCTATGAAAACGAAGATCTGTGGGCTCCTATCTCCAGCGGTTCCTTTCTCTCGGAGGGAATGGTGATCATTCCCTGTTCCATCAAAAGCCTTTCCGGGATTGCCAACTCTTTCAATGAAAACCTTTTGATCCGGGCAGCAGACGTCACACTCAAGGAACGGAGAAAACTCGTTCTGGTCGTCCGTGAAACTCCTCTCCATCTCGGCCATATCGAATTGATGCTACAAGCAAGTCGAATGGGGGCCATCTTGCTACCACCCGTGCCTGCCTTCTACTTTCATCCGAAGACCATTGACGATCTCATCAATCACACTGTCGGAAAGGTTCTTGATCTTTTCGGGTTTGACCACCATCTCTTCAATCGTTGGGGAAGCAACAGCGTGAAGAGGACATTAAGAAAGAAAGGATTCAAGGATTAACCTCCCGACTCATAAAATCCGGGGAAGAATCGTTGAAGGGCTCAGGGAGGCTGTTAACTTTACTCAGATACCCTGGGTGAAAAGGCAATTTATCGAAAAACTCTCTATAGATCCCTACCCTGGAACACTCAATTTAGAAATTGATGACCCCCAATCTCTTAGAATTCTTAGAGAACTCAAAGCCAAAAAAGGAATCGAAATCACACCCGAAGACCCTTCTTTCTGCAGTGCTCAATGCTATCCTGTCCTCATCAATGGTTTATTAAAAGGAGCCATCGTCCTTCCATTGGTCGATGGCTATCCTGAAAGTAAAATGGAGCTGATCGCCTCCGAGAATATTAAAAAGACGCTCTCGCTAAAAATGGGGGATTATCTAGAAGTAGAAATTTCATAGAATAGAAAAGTTGGCATCCCGTCCAATCTATACCCTCAAGCTAAACGACTTCTTCCTGGAATCGACGATTGACATGTTTTTCTAAAGAGTGTATGTTTCAATTGATAATTGATGAAAGGAAAAGCGCTTTTCTTTTCAATCTCAAATTTACATAAAATATTTTAGACTACCTTAAGATGCAAAAAGTAAGTCCTGTTCCCAATTACCCCACAGAAGCAGGATGCTTTTTGCGGGGTAACGATTATTCTCCCGTGGCAGTAGTGGTTCTCCTAAACGCTCCCTACGGCACACTACCCCCTGAAGTGCAGAGCATTCCTTCGGAAATCGAAAAATTGGTTAGAACTGCTATAGAGACAGGAGCAACTTTATCCGGGACCTTACAGACCGAAAACATCGGCATCGAGAAGATTATTTGCAATGTCGTCGGCAATCCTAACATCCGTTATCTTGTTCTATGTGGTAAGGAGGTGGAAGGACATAATTCGGGTTCGGCGCTCAAGCCCTTGATAAAAGAAGGAATCGATGACAAGAGGACCATCATCGGTTCCCAAGCGAAGACACCCTACCTTTTCAATACCCCTCTGGAAGCCATTAAAAGATTTAGGGAACAGACGACCTTGGTGGATCTGACAGGTGAGATGAATCCAAACATAGTAGCGAAGGCGGTTTGGTCCTGCTATCAGGAGAACCCAACCCCTTTCCAGGACTTTTCTCTTTGCGATCCAGGGGCTTTTGCAGAAACCGGGCTTTCTTGCCGCCTAACCTGGAGAGTCAAGAATCCGGAGGAAATTGAGAGTTGGGAAATTGATGGAGAATTTTTGAAGAAAATTGAAGAACCCTTAGAAAAGAAAGTTGGTGAACCGATGAAAGGAAATGAGAAAATTCTATCTTTGACGAAGCGCCTCCTGAAGGTTACAGAAGAGTTGGCAACGATTGCCAGGCTCTGCATCGAGGAACTGGAGAGACCTCAAGAAGTCTTAAAAGAGAAAAGGTTGGAAGAGGAAAAACCAAAACCAACCATATCCGATAAAGAGGAGCCTGTGACAGAAGAGGAATTATATTTTGTCAATCAATTGAGAGGTTATCGAGGTGTTTTGGTAGCGTTTAAGGCCCTTGACCGAGATATCTGTCACGATGGGTGTAGCTTACCGGCTGCCGTGATCTCGGCCGCCAAAAGACTGAAAAATCTTAAAGCATCCTTGGGTAAATCATCTCTCCCCGAGAAGAGAAAGGAAAAACTCCGAAGGGAAATGGATGAATTTGATGGAGTCCTTAACGGCCTTCCCCAGGATACGAGTCAACCCTGCCAGAAAACCGTAGGGAATTGCACTATTGGTTCTGGATGCTTTGCCAATGCTTCACTGGACCTGCTGAAACTTGTCACTGAGCCAGCGTTACCAACAATTGTGTGAGAAGGGGTAGAAAATGGACACATATTTTAAAAATCAATTAAGAGGCTATGATGTGGTCCTGGCCACTCTTGGCGCCTTTTCCGAGGATATCTGCCGGAATTGTATAGGCCTTTCAGGGGCTCAAACGAAAGTTATCAAAGGACTGAAGAAACTAAGGATAGACTTAGAGAAGGCCCCGATCCCAGAGGTGGAAAAAGAGAAGACCCTCATTCATGTTGAATCCTCTCTTAAGGCGGCTAAGGGTTTGAAATTGGCCGAAGAAATCAGCTGTCAAAAGACAGCGGGTCGATGCAAGATTGGGCCGGGTTGTTTCCCGTTGGGAGCCTTAGAGCTGATGAATCAGATCACCGAGCCCACTATTTTACCTGAAAAGGAGGTGAGTAAAATGGCAAAATTAATTTGCGAGGTCTGTAGCGCTGAAGAAGCGGTTCCTGTTGTACATTGAGGACCAGGAATCTCCGGTCCGGAGATAGATAAACTCTATTGCCCGTGCCTGCCAGAAGGTCACACAGAAAATATAGCTATGCCAAAACACTGTGGTAAACCAATGAAGTATGTCAAATGACAAAGGAGGAAGGACGTGGAGGGAAAAGAGATAACCATTTATACCACCCCAACATGCCCTTTTTGTAAAGCGGCTAAAGAGGATTTGGATCGAAAAGGGATAAAATATAAAGAAATTGACGTCTCTAAAGATGCCGAAGGATTAGAAAAAATGCCCAGAATTTCGGGAAAGAGATTGGTCCCAGTAATGGTTGATGGAGAAAATGTGACAGTTGGATTCGGTGGTACTTGAGGAGTTTGACGATCCAGCGGGGAGTTGGATTTTTTCTTAAAAAATTTTGAGGCCAATTTGACCTATTTATCACTCTTATTGCTATTTACGGGGAACCCTACCTCAAAGGTAGGGGGAACTTGCGGCGACGCAACCGCACTGCCCTACATAACAAATAAACCGAACTTCACAGTCGGCGACTTTGGTGGTAGAAAGCGCAGAGCACCAGAAAAGATATGAAAGAAAAGGATTGAAGAAAGTGAGGTGAATTGTTATGGGAATGAAGGTCTGTCCTGAAAACAATAAGAAGCTTAACTTCCCGGATGATTGTGCTAAGTGTAATTACCTGAAGCCCAGAGGTAAAATTAAGTGTTGTACATCGCCTAAGAAAAAGAAGTAATGATGCCTCAAAAAATTATTACTTAATTTTATTTTACTATCTCTCGCCTTCTGCATAAAAAGGCGACATTTTTATTTTCTCTTCTTTAACGAGTCCCTCCAAGGGCTATACTTGTAGTTTATTCACTTGCGTCAACTTGATACTTTTTTGTATAATGGACGACATGAAATTTCCGTGAAATAACCAAGGTCAATGTTCTCCTTGTTAGATTATACTCACTTTCTCATGGTAATCGTCATTTTTTGAACCAATTGATTCTGAAGACTGGTAGGTGTAACAGCGAATCGAAAGGTAGCCCCCACATTTAATTTCTACTTTTTAGCCTTCTTTCTCCCAATAGAGAAGTTTCTTGATTCTTTCCAGCAATATGGAGCGGACATTCGGGTTCTTGATCTTATTCACCTCTTTCCACTCTCTCCAGTCTCCCAATAGATCATAATACAGATTGGCGCACGCCTTTTGATAGAAAACTTTAGAATTGGGATTCACTTTTTGGACGCAGGTTTGAAGCTCTCTAAAAATCCGATCCCTTTCTCCTTCGTCTTCGATGTGAAACATGAGAACTTTCGAAGACTTTGAGGATTGGCTCGAACCAAATTTCCCTTTCACATAGTGATCTCCAAGAAAATTCTCTTCGTATTCTCTTAAAACCTCCAGGCACTCTTCTCTATCCTTAAGGACAGCAACCACTTTCCAGCATTGATAAGCCTCCTTCAATTCAATCTCTTCTTTCCCGGATTGCAATTGCTGATAGAGATTGGTAATGCAAGGGACACATCGCCCGTAAATATTTCGCTTCATAACCCTCAGGTTCGGATCGCTCTCAAAACTGACCCAGTTATCCCTGGAGTTTCTCCAGAACCTCTTGTCGAGAAAAATTTTTTTCATCTTTCTTATTTCGATCCAATGTTATTTATCTTGATCCCCTTAATAAATTATCATACCATAACTCAAAACAGAACCCAATGGAGGGCTTCATCTTGAAAAAAACTATCGTCATCATATCAACATTAGATACGAAAGGTTCCGAAGCTGCTTTTTTAAAAAACCTCATCCAAGAAAGAGGCCATCGGGTCATCCTTTTGGACACCAACACTGGCGGTGAACCCTCGATCCTTCCTGACATTGCAGCAAGAGAGGTGGCAAAAGCAGGGGGAGGGAATATTGAAGAGATCAGAAAGATGAAGGATACTGGAAAGGCCTACGGGATCATGATTGAAGGAGCGATTAAGAAGGTCCAGGGTCTTTTAGAAAAGGGGCAACTCGATGGAATCATCTCTTTCGGGGGAGCCAGCAATACTTCCATTGGAACGACCATCATGAAAGCTCTTCCATTTGGGATTCCCAAGGTCATGCTCTCCAGCACAGCCGCCATGCCTGCCTATGCCGGAGGATACTTCGGCACAAAGGACATCGCCATCCTTCATTCGGTGGTGGACATTGCAGGATTGAATCCACTGGTCATCGATATTTTAAAGAGGGCTGCCGGAGCGATCTGTGGAATGGTAGAAATGGGAGGGGGACTTATCTCTCTTTCGAGAACTGCCAAGAAAAAAGATTTGATCGCTATAACGGAGTTTAAATTTTCGGAAGAATGTTGTGCTCATGTGAGACATTTATTAGAAGAAAAAGGATTTGAGGTCATCCCTTTCCATGCCCAGGGCATGGGTGACAGGGCCATGGAAGAATTGATAGGTGAGGGACTCTTTCAAGGAGTAATGGATATTGTCCCTGCAGGCGTTGGTGAAGAACTCCTCTGAGGGAATCGGGCAGCAGGTTCGAATCGTCTGGAGAGTGCCGGGCGAATGGGCATTCCTCAAACTCTTTATTCCAGATGCCTTCCGGGTCCAGGCCCGCACCACCTCTGAAGAACTGAGAGAGATTGCACGAGAAGTGGCCAGGAAATTAAATCGATCAAAAGGCCCTGTTGCCATTCTCCTTCCATTGAAGGGATGGTCTTCTCTCGACAAGGAGGGAATGCCTCTCTATGATCCAGAGGCAGATCAGGCATTCATTCAAGAGTTAAAAGTCCATCTCAACACAAAGATCCCCATCGTTGAACTCGACCTCCATCTCAACACCTGCGAATTCGCCGAGGAAACGGTGAACCATTTTCTCAAAATCTACGAGGAATATAAACGTGGAAGAGAAAAAGATCCTTAATGAGTGGAGAGGGCGGCTGGAAGGTTTAACTCCCCTTTCCGTTCCCCCACCATTTTCAGGAAGGCCTGGGCTGGAGGGGAAAGGGATTTCTCTCTGTGGTAGATGATATCCGTGAAGAAAATGATGTTCCCCTCTTCGATGGGGATGACCCTTAAGGTCCCCTTCTCCACTTCCTCTTTAATATCCGGTTCAAACATGAATGAAACCCCTTTGTTCTGTTTCACATAACCCACAATGAAATCCAGGCTGCTTGCTTCAATAATCACCGACGGCCAAATCCCATATTCCTGAAATTTCCTCAAAATGGCCGCTCTCGAACCCGATCCCTTTTCTCTCAAAATCACGGGTTCACCACTCAACTCTCTCAGGGAGATGCTCTTCCTCTGGGAGAACCTGTGTTCGGGTGAGGCAACCAGAACAAATTCTACTGTAGAGAAAAAGAGTGATTTGATTTTTCGATCGAGGTTAAGCTGGGAGATAAAGGCCAGTTCATTCTTCATCTCGAGAACACTTCTGGCCATATCCTCAGAATTCCCTTCATCCAAAATGACTTTGATCCGAGGGAATCTGCCCTGAAACTCGGAAAGCAAGGAAGGCATAATGTAGCGCGCATAATTTTTCGTTGTTCCAATTCGGAGGGTCCCTCTCATCAGTTTCTTGAAGTCCCTCATCTTCTCGTTGGCCTCGTTTGCAAGATCGAAAATCTTCTCGGCGTATTGGAAGAGGAGTTCTCCCGCTTCATTTAATTGCACTCTTTTCCCTACTTGTTGAATGAGTTTCAAATTCAACGATTTTTCTAAAGACTTGACCTGGATGGTAATGGCAGGCTGAGTGACATTCAACTCCTCTGCCGCTCGAGTGAAACTCTTCCTTTTTACAACCAAATAGAAGGCCTCTAATTGCTTAAGGTTCAAAACATCCTCCTAAAAAACTTATCTACTTTCTATCCGATGGCATCACCCCTCACCCTCCCCTCTCCCCCTGGGAAGAGGGGAGGGTGAGGGGTTTCTTGTGCTTGGAATTCACAAAATTAATGGAACAAAACTCTTTGAAATAAAAGTGATTTCTTGCTTTCCATAAATTTTTTTTATGGCATTATAAGAATAATTACATTGACTTGTCAATATTGAAAAAAGTATTTCTATTATACTCTACTTTTTAGATATGGAAAATCATCATTAGGAAAGGAGAGAGAATTATGCCCCCATATGATGGCATTATTATTGGTGGTGGACCCAATGGACTTACCTTAGGGTGTTATTTAGCCAAAGCAGGGCTTAAGATTCTGATCCTCGAGAAGAGATATGAGATGGGGGGAGGTCTCTGCTCTGAGATGATCACCATCCCAGGCTTTATCCACAATACCCACGCCATCTACCATCCCATGGTGGATTACGCCCCGGTCTTTCCAGATCTCCAATTGGATCAAACTTATGATCTAAAATATATCCATCCCGAGGTCGTCATGGCCATGCCTTTCTCAGATGGAAGGAGTCTCTGTATCTATTCTGATGTCGAAAAAACCTGTGCGTCATTTGCACAATTTTCCAAGAAAGATGCCGATACTTACCGAGAGACCTATGAACGGTTTAAACGCTATACCGATGCCTTTCTTGCACCTGCGACCTATGTGATGGCCAAGCCAGCCTTTGAGCAGGTGGTTAAACTCCATTCCAGCCCTCTGGGTCAGGAGGTCAGTGCCCTTTCTGAAAAGAAACCGATCGATATTATCCACAGTATTTTTGAAAATAATCAAATCAGGACATTAATTCTCTATGCCACCTGTATGTGGGGATTAGATTATGATCTTGAGGGACTGGGTTATCTTGTCCCCCTCATGATTAATCGGGCTTCGAACTACCGCCTCTGTGTGGGGGGGTCTCACCATATGGCTAATCTGATGTCCAAATTCTTTTACAGAAATGGAGGAATGATACTAGGAAGTCAAATTATTAAGAGGATCATTGTGGAGAAAGGTGTTGCAAAAGGTGTTGAATTAGAGGATGGGACCGTCTACGAGGTCACAAAATTTGTTGCCTCAAGCATTGATCATCACCAGACTTTCCTCAAATATATCGGGGAAAAGGATCTCCCAAAAGATCTTGTGACGCGGACAAAGGACTGGAAGTGGGAAAAGTGGTCACTCTTCGATATCCATCTGGCCCTTTTCAATCCACCCCAGTTCACGGCTGCCTCCTCGAACCCCGACCTCGCTAATGCTTTTATCTATGTGGTCGGTTTTGAGACAGAGGAGAATCTGATTGAGCATTTTAAAGCCTTGAAAAATGGGGAGCTCAAGCCATCTGGATTCAACTGCTGTTTTCCCACACTCTTTGACCCTTCAGAGGCACCCCCTGGAAGGCATATAGGCCTGATTTCGGAACATGCGCCCTACCGTTTGAAGGATGGAGGTCCCGAGAAATGGTATAAAATCCGTCCAGAACACGCCAGACAAAACATCGATATACTCAAGAAGTATGCTCCTAATATGACAGATGAAAACATCCTCTGGACTTACATCGCTTCCCCTCTCGACATCGAAAACAAATTCTCTGATATGGTGGAAGGATCGATCAAACAGGGCGGCTATCTACCCCTCCAAATGGGGTTTCTAAGACCTAACGAATTATGTTCTCAGTACGCAACTCCGATTAAAAACCTCTATCTTTGCGGAGCCTGCACCTTTCCTGGAGGATTGGTCACCTACGGCCCGGGATATAATGCGGCCAATCGGATTGCAGAAGATCTCGGGATCCAAAAGTGGTGGAAAGAACCCGAGATCGTGACTCAAGCAAAGGCAAAAGGTCTCTTATAGGAGGTTCATCATGAAAGTCAATTCAACAGGGTTGGGCCAGACCACTATGGTTGCGGCCTTCACTCAACTTTTCAAAGATCCAGATGGAGGGGATACCCTGAAATTGAGAATCGAATCTTCAGAACCCATCCATTGGGTGATCACTGCCACTCTGGAAGGAGCGGATCTGAGGAACTTCATGAAGCTCCTCTTAAAACCCTCCACCCTTTATTACACCATCTCATTAATGATGAAGAAGAGAGCTCTGAAAAAAGATTCTAAGCTCTCTTGATTGCACAGATTCAAAAGAATGATTACACAGATTCTCTTTATGTCCAATCCATTTCATATCGGTGTAATCGTTCCCTAATCTATGTAATCAGAGATTTCTGTACTTTTTCAGAAATCTCAAGAAATAGGAAAGGAGGAAACCTCATGCCAGATACCAGTTATGATGCGATTGTCATTGGTGGAGGACATCACGGGACGATCATTGCCTGTTACTTACAACATGCAGGTCTCAAAACAGTGGTCTTCGAACGTCAACATGAATTAGGGGGAGGCGCCTGTGGTGAAGAACTTCCTTTGCCAGGATTTCTCCAGAATACATGCGCCCACTTTACCCGATTCTGGACTCATCCTGCCTATACCGATTTCAACCTGAGGGAATATGGCCTCAAATATATCTTTCCAGATCAGAATGAGGGAATGGTCTATCCAGATGAAACCTGTTTTGTCGGCTATTCGGCCTGGAGGGTCGTCGATCCCATGACGGGAAAAGAAGAGCTCTCAAATGAAAATGTGAAGAAGACCTATAACGAGATTGCTCGTTTCTCCAAAACCGACGCAGAGACTTATCTCGACATCCTCGGAAAATATCAGAGAAAGTGGAGGGCTGCATTTCGAGAATATCGTTATAGTCCTCCCACTCCCTGGGGAGTCAAGAATGCCCTTGAAAGACTCTGCGACGATCCTGTGGATGGAATTGATCCCGTCTATCAATTCATGACAGGTTCCCAGATCGCCAAAGATCTTTTCGAAAGCCCTGAGCTTCAGTGCCTCTTTATGAGGGCTATTGAAACTTCCACAGGCTGCTTCCCTGGCGATGTGATTGGCCTCTATGTTTTTGTCCATGTCATAGCCCTCACCCTTTCTTTAGAATCTGTCTCCATTGTGATTGGCGGAACCCACACCATCACTCACGCCCTCCAGAGGGCCTTCAGTGCCATGGGAGGGGAGTTCTGTGTCGAGACAGAGGTGGATAAAATTATCGTTGAGAATGGAAGGGCCAAAGGGGTTAAATTGTCGAATGGAATGGAGGTTGAAGCAAAACAGCTGGTAGTCAGTGATTTGGGAATGCCCCAGACGATCTTCAGACTTTTGGGAGAGAATTATGTGACGCCAAAGGTTGCCAGGCGAATTCGAAACATTCGGTATGACCGCTCACAGATTTACTGGGGAAATATGGCCATGCATGAACTTCCCAAATATAAAGCCACCTCCTTCAATTCTGATATCGGAAGTCAACCCCGGCTTTATATGGGAGATAAAGATCCCGAATACCTCTCCTGGAAATATCAGGCGGACATCTTTACCAAGGGGTTTCCTGAAAAGTGGTACATGCTTGCTGCCCCAGACTCGATCTGGGATAAAACCCGAGCACCAGCAGGAAAACACACCATTTTAGTTGAAGAATTTGCTCCTCCCTTACACCTCTTCTCTGAGAGACAATGGCTCAAAATGAAGAAAGAGGTGGAGGATTTGATGTTGAAGCAGTGGAAGATCTATGCCCCCAACATGACTCGTGACAATGTCATTGAAGCGTTCATCACCACCCCTTATGATACGGTCATGCGAAACATCGACATGCTGGAAGGGGGATGGGCAGAGGGGGCTATGTTTGCTTCCCAAGCCGATCGATTCAGACCCATTCCGGACCTTTCGGGCTATCGACTCCCATTTCTTAACAATATGTATATTTGTTCTTCCAACATGCATTCCGGGGGCGGCATTGCTCGAGGTTCGAGTTATAACTGCTTTAAGGTCATCGCAGAAGATTTAAAACTTGAGAAAATCTGGGAGAAGAAAGGGAGACCCTATTAGAGAATAACCAAATTCCAAGCCTACCGCAGGCAGGCCAATACCCAAATAATCACCAAATCTCAATGGCCCAAACTGAATCCGACTTTCCTTTGGGTCATTCGGAAATTGGATTCCCATATGGTTAAATCTGAGAATTTTCTTCTAATCTCGCGAAACGCGGACCCCCTCACCCCCTCCCTCTCCCCAAGGGGAGAGGGGAAGGGTGAGGGGAAATTTCAAATATTTTTGGCTAGAGCTTATTTGGGATTTGATTATTGGAATTTCCGACTGAGTTAGCTTGTGGGACAAGGCTTCAGGCTCGCAACAAGCTTGTCGGGAAAGGGAGAGAGATGAGACTAAGAGATAAAGTCGCTATTGTGACGGGGGCTGCTAAGGGTCTGGGAAGAGAATTTTCCATTGGGATGGCAAAAGAAGGGGCCAAGATCATGGCAGTCACCCGTAAGGATCTTATCAATCTGGAGAAGACCGTAAAGGAGATTCAAGCCTTGGGTGGAGTGGCAAAAGCTCTCCAGGCCGATGTCTCCATTGAAAAGGATGCCTTCAAGATCGCCGATGGGACATTTAAATCCTTCGGAAGGATCGATATCTTAGTCAATTGTGCAGCCATCTACGATGGATTGGTTAGAAAATCTTTCAACGAGGTAGATCCCAACGAATGGGATCAGGTGATGGCCGTAAATGTTAAAGGCCCATGGCTCTGCACAAGGGCTGTATTTCCTTACATGAAACAGCAAGGGAAGGGGAAAATTGTCAATCTCTCTTCCGAAGTCTTCTTCACAGGATCCCATGGTTTTATCCACTATGTGGCTTCAAAGGGAGGGGTGATCGGATTAACCCGGGCCCTTGCCATTGAATTGGGACCTTACAACATTAACATCAATGCCATTGCACCAGGATTTACAGATACGGAGGCAAGCCGCCATCTCGCTGATGTCACTAAATACGATGTTTCTCGAACCCCTTTGAGGAGACTGGAACAACCTAATGATCTTCTTGGTGCGGTCATTTTCCTTACATCGGATGAAAGCGATTTCATTACTGGGCAAACCCTTTTAGTGGACGGTGGAAGGGCGATGCACTGAATATTGTCCCATTGGGATTCAGCCTTGGAAACATTAATACAAACCATCTCTGACTTATAATAAGGAAGAAGCCATGTCCAGCTACGCAGGTCAATTTCTTCGAATCGATCTCACAAAAAAATCTTTTCAGGTTGAACCTATCCCGGAAAAGATGAAAAAGGATTGGGTGGGAGGCCGGGGGTTTGGAATCCGGTATCTTTATGAGGAGATCAAACCCGGGATCGACCCCCTGGGACCAGAAAATAAACTCTTTTTTGTGACAGGTGTGATTGGCGGGACGACTGCCCAGGGGTTCTCCCGATATATCGTGATGGGCAAAAGCCCTTCCACCGGATGTGTGGGCAGAGCAGTGGGAGGTGGACATTTCGGAGCTCAGATCAAGTTCTCAGGCTATGACTTCCTTTTAGTGGAAGGGGCATCCGATCGCCCAATCTATCTTTATATCGATGAGAGGGAGGTCAAGTTTCTCGATGCCTCTGGTCTATGGGGCCTGGATACCCAAGAGACTCAGGCCAAGATCACAGAAATCCACGGCCCAGCCGCTCAGTCCGCTTGCATCGGACCAGCGGGAGAGAATTTAGTTCGGTTCGCCACGATCACCCATGGCCGTCGAACTGCCTCTCGTTGTGGCATGGGAACGGTCATGGGATCAAAAAAATTGAAAGCCATTGTCATCCAGGCCAAAGGAAGAATCATTCCTGAAAACCCCGAGGCCTTTAAGGAGGCTGTCGAAAAACAGATATCGATCCTGAAGACTCACCCGAGAAGGGTTCGGATGACTGATTACGGAACGACCACCTTAGTGGAGGTAGCGGACAAACTGGGTTGCTACCCTACTCGAAATTTCAATGCCGGCCGGATGGAAGGAATTGAAAGGCTCTTCCCTGAAGAATTCGCTAAGAGCAAGTTGAAAAATTTTGGATGCTACAGTTGTATGACCCGCTGTGGACAGGTGCATGAGGTGAAGGAGGGCTCCTTTAAAGGGGCCTATAGCGAAGGACCGGAGTATGAGACGATCTGGGCCTTTGGAGGCCAGGTAGGAAATAATGACCTTGGAGCAATTGTAGCAGCAGATAGCCTCTGCGATCATCTTGGTATTGATACGATCAGTACGGGCAATATCATCGGGTTCGCCTTCGAACTCTATGAGAAGGGAATCCTCACTCAAAAAGAGGCTAATGGCCTCGATCTCCGTTGGGGAAATACCCAATCGATCCTCAGCCTGGTTGAAAAAATTGGACGAAGGGAAGGCTTTGGAAGGCTTCTGGGGGAGGGGGTGAAAAGGGCCGCAGAGCAGATCGGTCGGGGAGCGGAATATTATGCGATGCATTCCAAAGGCCTCGAACTGCCTGCTTATGAACCCCGTTCCATCAAAGGTTACGGTCTCAGTTATGCAACCTCCAACATTGGAGGAAGCCATATGTACGGAAGACCGAGACAGGAACTCTATGGGACTTCGGATCCAAGACCTGTGGATCGATTTGCCGATGAAGGTAAAGGGGATATTGTGGCCCTCGTCCAAAAACAGCAGGCAGCCGAAGAAGTGGTGATCGTTTGTACATTTGGAAACTCTGGTCTCACCGGTCCCCTTCTAAGCGATCTCCTCGCTGCCGGTTCTGGCTATGAGGAATTCAGAGACCCAACCTATATTGAAAAGGTGGGGGAACGGATCATCTGCTTAGAAAGATGTTTCAATGTGAGGGAAGGCTTTGACCGTAAAGAGGATACGCTACCCCAGAGGATGTTCATCGAACCCCTTCTCAATGCTGCGGATGCAACGGGTCAGATGATCCGAAAGATGGATACCCTTTTGGACGAATACTATGATGCTTTTGGCTACGATCAACATGGCAGACCCACTTTTCAGAGATTGGACCAACTGGGTTTGAAGGAGGTGACGAAAGATTTGTCTATCTGACCTCAGGTGAAAGCAATTTCATCATGGGTCATCCTCTTTTAATGGTGGGAGGGCGATGTGCTGAATCCCTCATCATCAGGATTCAGCCTTCAAAATTTCAACCTATTATTTTTAATTTGAGTTATTATGTTTTCCGAAGGCGCCATTGTTGCTTCAAAACAGAGGGCGGGAAGGTGACCGAACCAGGCAACATGGCTGGGAGGTGATTCAAATGAGGGGTAAGGTCATTTTCTGGTTTGATGAAGTAGGGCGGGAGAGCAGCCAAGTAGTGGGCGGAAAATGTGCCAACTTAGGTGCAATGATTCAAATGGGGATGCGTGTCCCTCCTGGGTTTGCCATCAGCGCTGAGGCTTATCAATGGTTCATTGAAGACACGGGAGTCGCTTTGGAAATATCCCACTACATTGAAAGCCTTGGCAAGATTGAGGGAATTAAACAATTGGAGGAAACGAGCAGAACCATCCGTACCATAATAGAGAGCAAGGGGATCCCTGAAGATTTAAAGGAAAAAATAAGTTTGGCATATCGAACCCTGTGTGCTAAGGTGGGAATTCCTGACGTTCCGGTGGCGGTGAGATCCAGTGGCTTGGTTGAAGACTCAGCCAGCGCCAGTTATGCTGGCCAGTTTGAGACGTTTCTCAATGTCAAAGGTGAAGTGGAGGTGGTTGATAAAGTAAAAAAGGTATGGTCCAGTAGTTTCACAACTCGTGCCATAGGCTACCGGGCTAAAAGGGGGATCCCGGTCGGAGCAGAGGTGTTGTTGGGTGTTGGTGTATTAAAGATGGTAAACCCCCGCTGCGCAGGCATTGGCTTTACCATCGACCCTGTTAGTGGCAGTACCTCTAAGATAATCATTGAAGCTAATTGGGGGTTGGGAGAAGGGGTCGTTAGTGGGGCAACTCAAGTGGATAGATATGTGGTAGACAAAGACACGTTAGAGATAAAAGAAAGTACAATAGGTAATAAGGAAACTCGGGTCGTGAGCAAAGAAAAGGGAACGATTATCGAAGAAGTCGCCGTCGACAAGCGGCTAATTTCCTGCATGGCGGACGAGGAGGTCAAGGAGGTGTCAAGACTGGCTAAACTCCTTGAGGAGCAATTAGGCAGTCCGCAGGATATCGAATGGGCCATTGACAATGATTTGCTCTTTCCTCAAAATGTTGTTTTACTTCAAACTCGTCCTGTAACCGCTATAGTGAAGAAGAGCGCCACTGACAAAATCTTAGACTTAATGTTAAGCCGGCTGTATAGAAGATAACAAAATGCCCTACTCGCTAAGGGAAAGCTCCATAAAAAAGGGTCAGAAAGGAGGTGTGAGTTGAGATAGCTATTGAGAAGCCGAATTCAGTTATTCAAAGGTCAAAGTTTCAACCATAACACAACGAAAGGAGGGAATAAAATGACAGCAGAAAAGATGCCGAGAGAGGTAACTAAACCAGTATGGGATGTCACACCTGGGCTTGACTTCGATCCTGAAGTCGATTTAAAGGTGATACCGTCTTGGTTCATAGATGCGACGCATTCGGTTCCAGCTTGGACACCGATGTTTGCGTGGTTTTGGAACAAGTACTGCAGCCATGGTCTAAAGTACTGTGCCAACATGCTGAGCTTGCCCAGCTGTAAAGGCTGGGAGTGGCGAACATTACATGGTCATGGTTATGCTGGCTTCGTCGTAGTGAGGGACCCCGAAGAAATCAAACGACGCGAGGTCAAATTTAGAGAGGCACTGCGTCCGTTCATCGAGGATTTTGACGGGGTTTGGAAAAAATACCAAGACGAGATCATGGCTATCTACAAGCCGCTGCGAGAATTTGACTACGATAAAGCAACAAATGCCGAGCTTCTATATAAACTTTGGGAATGTATTAAGATGTACGCCCGGCATTGGGAGATACACTTTGTCGGGATGTATGTTTCCTATAACGCCTGGCTGCTGTTTGAGGGATTATGCAAGGAACAGTTTAACCTCACTGACCAAGATCCTGAGTTCCAGAAACTCCTCATCGGTTTTGACAACAAAATATACCAAAATGACCGAGACCTATGGCAATTTGCTCAAGATGCTATGAAGGCAGGCCTGGCGAACATCTTCCTCACCTCCGAGCCTAAAGCTAAAGAAGTGATTCCAAAGCTGGAGCAAACAGAAGCCGGAAGAAAATTTATTAAAAAACTTCGCGATTGGCTAAATGTGAACGGGTGGAGGATGCAGCGCATGGCGGAGATCAATGAGCCGTGTTGGGTTGAGGATCCTTCTCCAGTTATATTCTACATAAAAAGCTACATAGAGAAAGGTGGAGGGTTTGACCTCGAAGGGACGCGACGAAAGTTAGCCGAGGAAAGGGAGAAAGCAGTAGCAACATTCACAAAAAAGGTGCCTGCAGAGCAAAAGGAATGGTTCCTCGCCTTAATAAGGCTGGCTCAAAAGGCAAGCTCCTATAGCGAGGAACATAACTGGTACCTGGACTTATATGCTCATGCGATGATCCGTCGTTGCTGCTTAGGAATAGGAAGAAGGCTGACTCAAGCGGGCACTATCGCTAAACCTGAAGACATCTTCTTCCTAAACCCAGACGAGGTTGAGAGAGTGATAATGGTTCCCGAAATCCATGATTTGCGCTATATCGTGAACCGGCGGCGTAAAGAGTATGAGGAGTGGCAAAAGGAAGACCTCGAGGGGCGCACCCCTCCTGTAATAACAACTCGAGCAAATATAGAAGAGGCGGTGATGACGGACATAATACCGGCAATGGATGCTATTGCCATAAAGATCGTGGTTGGCGACCTGCCTAAGGTACGACCCGAGTTAAAAGCTGATCTTTATGGGATCACTGGCTCGCCAGGGGAAGCTCAGGGACCAGCTCGGGTAGTCCTGAGCTATGAAGAGTTACCTCTGGTTCAACCGGGTGATGTATTGGTCGCCCCTTGCACTTATCCGAGTTGGACCCCTGTTTTTAGCCGAATCAATGCGGTGGTTATTGACCGGGGGGGAACCCTTTGCCATGCTGCCATCATCGGTCGTGAGTTCGGGATACCGGTGGTGACAAACACTTTTGAAGCTACAAAGAAAATCAGGTCCGGGATGAAGGTAAGAGTCAACGGAACCGAAGGGACGGTTTACATCCTGGAGAAATAAAAGAGGTTATAGGGAGATCTCTCTGAAACCCCGAGACGTTGCGGTGATTGAAGCCGGGATCATGAGAACCCTCTCTGAAATCCCATTGAATGATATCAAGGCTTTGGAGGAAGCGGGGGCGTCAAATTCGAGATCTTGTCGAATCGGCCCCCATTTCTGATGAAAACAATAACCAAATTCCAAGCACCTGCCTTCGCCGAAGCGGTTTGCCTACGCTGAAGCTTTAGCGCAAGCAGGCTTCGCGCAGGCAGGGATTTGGTTATTGGGATTTAATTTAATGTGTGATGGTTAGCCACTTACGATATCCTTCTTATAAAAAAAGGATAGATCGACTATAATAGGAGGACAATGATGTATGTCCGAATGACCTTTTTTAAGTTGAAAAATGGAAAGATGGAGGAGCTGCGTAACCTTTACAACAAGGAAGTCATTTCTGCCCACAAAGACCACAAGGGAATTCGGTTTGTCCATCTCCTTGAGTCTTTGGACAATAAAGACGAAGGGGTTTCTGTCACCGCATGGGACACCAAGGCAGACGTAGAGGCCTATGAAAAGAGTGGCGACTACGAAAAATTGGTGGTAAAATTCAAAGACCTCTATGCCGAGGACCCTGTGCTCAAATCTTATGAGGTGACCGCCAGCTCTGAACCCATCATCCTTCGTATATTTTAATCCCAGAGGGAGAAGATGATCTTCTTATTTAATCAACGATTCTAGCAGCCACATCCTTGCCTCAACAGGACGAATCGAGTTACCTTTTATCCTTGGCGAGATGACGAAAAGCTTCTGACCTAAAATTTCAAAGCTCAACGCTGAAAGGCCAATCATTTAAACATCATGAAGATAAAACCGATCTATCAAAAAATTTATGAACGGGCAAAACCTTTCCTTCGAACTAGAAAAAATCTCATCCATACTAAGATCGCACTCCAGTTTGCTTTAAGACTTTTAAAACAGGAGGGAGGCGATGAGGAGGTTGTCATCCCTGCGATCCTTCTCCACGACGTGGGTTGGAAAACAATTCCTGAAAACTTACATCTCACCGCGTTCGGTCCATATCCATCCAATCCAACACTGGCAAGAGTTCACGAGGTGAAGGGGTCAAAAATTGCGATGGCGATCCTAAAGGGATTGCATTATCCTCCTGAAAAGGTGGAGGAGATCTGTCAGATTATTCGGGGTCACGACACGAGGAAAAAGCCCATCTCGCAAAACGATCGGATCGTTAAGGATGCGGACAAGCTGTCTCGATATTCTCGAAGAGGCTTACTCATCGATTTGACCAGGTTTCGTATTTCCCGTTTAGAACATCTGTCCTTTTTGGAGGGGAAAATAAACCAGTGGTTTCTAACGAACACAGGAAAGGAGTTGGCGGTAAAGGAGATCAATCTCAGGAAACGTGAGAAGGTCTGAAAAGGTTTTGCAGGCCTGCAGTCATCCAGAATAAAATGGAAAGAGCGAATGAAGGGCACGTTGGGCCTTTCCGTCTATGCATAGGGGAGGAATTCTTTCCCTAAAAGTCCTTGCCCTATTTCCATCTTCAACGTAGCATTGGCAATTTGAATTGCTTTCACATCCCTCAGGTAGCGCTCAAGAGGAAGTTCTTTTGAATACCCCAGTCCTCCGTACACATCCATTGCATGATTAACTATTTTATAGGCTATCTCGCCACCGATCAGATTGGCCATCGCTGCCCAGACCGAAGCTTCAACCGAATTTTTCTCGATTAAGGACAGGGCGTTATAGCATACAAGTCTTGCCGCTTCGAGTAATGTATAATCCTCTGCTAATCTAAATTGAATGCCTTCAAATTTCCCCAAAGGCTTCCCAAATACTTTGCGGGTCTTTGAATAACGGATTGCTGCTTCAAGGGCTTCCCGGGCCGTACCGAGCGCGATGAGGCCTGTAAGAGCCCTTTGCTCCTGGACCGTAGTTCTCAACATATCAAGGGCGTTGTTTTCTTCACCAATGAGATTCTCAGCCGGGACTCTGACATCATCTAAGGCAATATTTCCCCATTGGGTGGCTTTCCATCCAAAACCCTGGAGGCGTTGGAGATCTATCCCTGGCCTGTCCGCTTCTATGAAGAGGCAACTTATTCCGTCTCCGCCTTTCTCGGATGTTTTAACGAGGACAATAAATCCTTTAGCCACTTCGGCAAAAGTGACCATCGACTTCTCGCCTCTGACAATATAAGCATCACCCTCGCGCTTTGCTGTGGTTTTAATGGCTCGGATTTCAGAACCGGCCTCTGCCTCTGTAGCTCCAAAGGCTATGATGCTGTTTCCCTTTGCAATATCTGGCAAATACAAATCTCTAATTTTTTTCGATGCATGCAGCAGCACCCTGCCAGTAACATTACACCCGCAGAGTATGATTGCGCAATTATGATCGAATCTGGCAATCTCTTCCATCGCTATTCCACCGGTGATGAGGTCTGCATCTCCTCCACCATACAAGGCAGGAAGGCGTAATCCAGTCAACCCCATCTGGGCCATTTTTCTAACACTTTCCCAGGGGAACTCTTCGCAACTGTCCCAATGCGAGGCTTTAGGTGCTAATTCCTTGTTTGCAAACTCATTGACACTTTTCTTAACCAACCTTTGCTCTTCGGTAAGCTCAAACATGGTCCTGTCCTTTTTCTCCCGATGATTATCTGAATTTCCCAAGATGCTTCTTTTCGCTATCCTCCACGATCGATTGCCTTTCAAAATTCAAAAGGAAGAAAAATGGGAAATGTCCACTCTGTTCGTTGTGGAAGAAATAGGGTGCATCTCTTCTCATAGAACAACACAACCAGAAAGGAGCCGTCAACAAAAATATTACGAATTGACGGGGATGTCAAGGATTGACAGAGAGAGCTCTGAAAAACTATCTTTCGCTCTCTGATTTCTGGACTTTTTCAGAAATCTCACAGAGACTGCTTAAAGCAGATTAATTTGTTGACAACATTTTGTCAAATTAATAAAATTTTGGCCAGCATTCAAAATGTCAGAGCAAAATCTAAAGAGATTGGAGAGGGCAAATGAAGGCAATAGGAAAAATGACAGAGCTTTACTGGAACCCTATTATCGAAACTCTCCCCATGGAAAAATTAAGAGATCTTCAGGTCAGAAAATTTAAAAGGATTTTAGAGTGGGCCTACGAGAGGTCGAAGTTTCATAGAGGGCTTTATCAGGGGGCAGGCCTTAAGCCAGATGATATCAAATCTTATGAAGATGTGGCCAAGGTCCCTAAGGTGGAGAAGGCGATGATGAGGGATGTCCAGAGAAGGGACCCCTTCCCTTATGGGGAGGCCCTCTGCGTTCCTCTGGAAGAAGTCACCGAATTCCGGCAGACGAGTGGAACCACA
>JBFMAE010000212.1:0-2664 GCA_040756085.1 Thermodesulfobacteriota bacterium
GATCCAGATCGTTCCTGACCAGTAAATCTCTTCCGTCAGGCCGATCTGGATCGCCCGCATCAGTTCATGAGGCTTCATCCTCATCGTATAGGCAGAGGGGCAACCCAGAGTACATTTTTTGCATTGATAGCAGAGCATGACATTCTCGCCCGTCAAGGATTGAAGGTCTCGAGCGAGTTTTAAATTTTCCTTCGAAAAAAAGACGCTCATTGTTTTTCCTCTCTACTCTTCACTCATCGGTTTCTTTATCTCTACGGGGTCAATATGTCGCAGGGTTCGACTCTTTCGGGAAGAGGACGGTGAAAGTGGTTCCTTTCCCCACTTCACTTTCGACCGAGATTGAACCCAGATGGGCATCCACAATGCTTTTGACAATAGAAAGTCCGAGGCCTGTCCCCACAATCTGACGGGTCTCGGTAGTCTTGACCCGATAGAATTTGTCAAAGATCCGCGGGAGGTCCTCCTTTTTAATGCCGATGCCTGTATCCGAAACCGTAGCCTTCACAAATCCACCCTCTTCACTTAGGGTGATCCAGACCTTCCCTCCCTCCAGCGTGTATTTAATCGCATTGGAGATGAGGTTGGTGAAGATTCCTTCCATACTGTTCCGGTCGGCGTTGATCATTGGAATCCGGGGAGGAGCAGAGAATTGAAGATCAATTTTTTTAACCTCGGCTTCAGATCTCATCAAATCCACCACTCTCTGGATCACCTCCTGAAGGGGGAGGGGTTCTTTGTATTGGACCATCTTTCCCGCTTCGATTTTTGAAAGGTCCAGGAGGTCTTTGATCAGGGTGAGAAGCCCTTTGGTTCTCTCTTTTGCCCGGGAAAGAAGTTGTTCCTGTTTTTCGGTAACCTCACCTGCCATCTTATTCAGAATGACGGTCAACTGCTGTTCCACAGCAGCAATGGGTGCGCGTAATTCGTGGGTGACCATGGCGATGAACTCTGATTTCATCTTGTCGAGTTCTTTCAGATGACTGATATCCTGGAGGACGGTGACGGCCCCCATAATCTCACCGAGATCGTTTCGGACAGGCGCGGTGTGGGAGCGAAGGGAAATTTCTCCAGGTTCACCAATGCTCAATTCCTGGGAGACAGATGTATATCCTGTCTCTTTCGTTTTCAGACTCTCCTCCATGGCTTTGGATAATTCTAAAGGAAGATTGCAATGGGAAAGGAGATTTCCCAGAAGGGAGGCTTCAGGAATCTTGAGCATCCGGCCCGCAGCCGGATTGGTAAGGACCATACAGCTGTCCCCATCACACACTAGAACCCCATCACCCATGCAATTGATAATCGTTTTGATCTTAGATTTTTCTGTAGCAATATCCCGTAGGGACCTCTCGCGTTCCCTTCGCAGGAACTCCGCCTCTTTCTGAAGGGTTCTCCTCTCCAATCCTCTTTTCACTACGATCCGGAGTTGGTCCGGAGTGAAGGGTTTGGGAATGAAATCATAAGCCCCCTTTTTCATCGCTTCCACCGCCGACTCCACTGTGGCATAACCGGTGATGACGATGACAATCATATTCGGGTCAATGATCCGGACCTGCTCCAGAACTTCCATACCGCTCATCCCTGGCATCATCAGATCGAGCAGGATGACATCGATCTTCCCCGGATTGGCTTGAATTTGATCCAGCCCCTGTTTTCCATTCTCAGCGGGGATCACAGACCAACCGTCCTTAGAAAGAATCCGTGAGCAGCCTTCCCGCATGATTTGCTCATCATCGATCACGAGAATGTTTGTCTGATCCGACATTTATACCCCTAAAATCCGAAATCCCTGCCTGCGGCAGGCAGGCGAATATCGAAATCTTCACCCTATTAAGTAATTTCGCCCGAAGTCGATAACTTTACTTTTCTCAGAAGGATCGTGATACATCAAACCAGAAGTTACCAAAGCCTACTTAACAGGGCAGGCAAATCCAAAATTCAAAATTCTAAAATTTTTGTTTGAGACATTTGTATTTTGAACATTAGTGATTGTTTCGAATTTCGCCTGCCTACCGCAGGCAGGTGCTTCGTAATTTATTATTTTGAGAGCAGTGTCTCGATCCGTTTGACCAGTACTTCTGGTTCCACGGGCTTATCAATATAATCGTCTGCTTCGGTCTCCAGCCCCATCTGTTGGGTGTAGCGGGTTGTGGCAATCTTGGAGACTACCGCTGTCAGGAGGAGAATAGGGATCTGACTCAAATTGGGATCAGCCTTCAACTCCTTACATACCACATACCCATCCTTGTCCGGCATCATCACATCGAGGACGATGAGGTCCGGATTTTCCGCCTTTGCCTTTTGGAGCCCCTCGATCCCGCCGTATGCAGCGGCCACTTCATAGTTCTTGGACTCCAGGATCATCGTCACCGCCTCCACCAAATCCGGGTCGTCATCAACGATTAAAATCTTCTTTGGCATCTTCCTCCTCCTTTTAGTGATTCGTGCCTGCACGCCAAAGTGCCTGGCGTTTCGGCACGCAGGCGTGACTCGGGACTCGTGATTCGTCTTTTTACGAATCACCAATCACCAGTCACCAGTCACGTGAGTTGTGGTCTGGGCAGGAGACCTGCGGCCTTGGCAATCTCCACCACCTTCTCCTCCCACTCAATCGCCATAATATGAATCCCCCGTACCCCAGGAATCTCCCTGAGCCTCTGGATCGTC
>JBFMAE010000213.1:0-9562 GCA_040756085.1 Thermodesulfobacteriota bacterium
ATGTGATTCAGATGGAGGGTCCGGAAACCATCTCAGCTGTGATCCTGGAGCCTATCATTGGAGCGACCGTAGGGGCGGTTGTGCCTCCCGATGGATATCTTCCCTTCATTAAAAAAATCTGTGAACGTTATGGAATCCTCCTGATTGACGATGAAGTGATGAGCGGGATGGGAAGGACAGGAAGATGGTTCGCTGTGGAGCATTGGGATGTCTTGCCGGATATCATGGTTTTAGGAAAAGGGATGAGTGGGGGATATTTCCCTCTTTCGGCAATGATCACCCGTGGTGAAATCGTAGATCGATTGAAGGAGATGACGGGCAGGTTTGTCCATGGCCATACCTTCTCCCATCATCCGGTGGCCTGTGCTGTTGGGCTCGCTGTGCTTCAGTATATTAAAGAGAACCAACTCATCGAACAGTGCGCGAGACGTGGGGAGTATCTCTTGAAGAGGCTGGCGGAATTGAGGGACTTTCCTTTTGTGGGCGAGGTGAGGGGGAAAGGGCTGATGACCGCCATCGAATTTGTCAAGGATCAAAAAACGAAAGAACCTTTTCCTAGGTCGGCCAAATTTGCAGAAAGAATAATTGACCTGGCATTTGAGAATGGCCTTGTCCTCTATCCCGGGATTGGGTTTGTGGATGGAGTGAATGGTGACATGGTGATGGTAGGTCCTCCTTTAATCATTCAGGAGAACCAGATCGATGAGATCATAGAGATTCTAAAAAAGACTTTTTCTCAAATGAGATAATATAACACTCTAAGATATTTTCATTGGAAAGCGATGTGTATCATAATTTGGGGCAATATTTAAAAAAACATTGAAACAGGAGGTCCATGATGTATGGATGGAGGGGGAAGGCCCTTCGTGTTGATCTAAACCGAAAGGAGATATGTGAAGAGAAATTAGATCCTCAAGTGCTCAAAGATTTTGTCGGTGGAAGGGGCCTTGGGATATATTATTTGATCCGCGAGGCAGATCCACTTTCCGATCCATTGGGAGAACAAAACCTCTTGATCATGGCCGCAGGACCTCTGACAGGGACCCGTGCGCCCACAGGAGCACGATACATGGTCATGACCAAATCCCCCTTGACCGGTGCGGTCACCTGTTCAAATTCGAGCGGGTTTTTCCCTGCGGAGTTGAAGAAAACCGGTTTGGACATGATCATCTTCCATGGCAAAGCTCGGGAGCCAGTATACCTTTGGATCGACGGAGAACATACGGAACTTCGTTCCGCATCCCATCTGTGGGGTAAAAACACCCATGAGACTCATGATGCCCTGTTGGCCGAGACCGATTCAAAAGCTCGAGTGGCATGCATTGGGCCAGCCGGGGAGCGACTGGTGCGGTTCGCTTCCATCATGAATGATCGTGATCGGGCGGCTGGCCGATCCGGTGTAGGGGCGGTGATGGGTTCCAAAAGACTGAAGGCCGTAGTGGTACGGGGGAAAGAGGAAGTTCCAATCCGGGATGAAGCTGCATTCAAGGAAATCTCTCGCAAGTACTATGAAAAGTTTCAGGAAGTTCAGAAGGTACAACCGTCAGCCCTTCGGCTCCACGGGACAGCGGTCACAGTCATGGCGACTCAGAACCACGGAGTTTTTCCCACCCGTAACTTTCAACAGGGGACCTTTGAGGGATGGGAGGCGATCCACGGTGAGACTCTCACTCGAAAGTATCTCGTAAGTTCCAAAGCCTGCTTCAGTTGCCCGATTGCCTGCGGTCGGGTGACCCGGGTGACCGAAGCCCCATTTCAAGGGGAAGGAGAAGGGCCCGAATATGAGACGATTTATGCTTTGGGAAGCGACTGCGGAGTGGATAACCTGGCGGCTGTAACAAAAGCCAACTACATCTGCAATGAGATGGGCATGGATACCATCTCCATGGGGGCTACTATTGCGAGTGCCATGGAGTTGAGTGAGCGGGGCTATCTGCCGGAAGCGGATGTGGGAAGACCCCTTCGGTTTGGAGATGCAGAGGCCATTGTGGAGCTCACCCGGATGACAGGTCTCCGAAAAGGATTTGGAGACATTTTGGCCGAGGGGAGCCTTCGAATGGCCCAGGAATATGGACATCCGGAGTTGGCCATGGTGTCTAAGGGGCAGGAATTTGCGGGTTATGACCCTCGGGGAGAACAAGGGATGGGACTTGCTTATGCCACCTCCAGCATAGGGGCCTCCCACATGAGAGGAGATCCTGCTTATATTGAATTATTAGGCGTTCCCATGCTCATCGATCCCCTCACCTGGAAAGATAAGCCCAAAATTGTCAAGGACTGGCAGGATGTATTCGCAATCATTGACTCGGCGGGGCTGTGCGTTTTCTTCACGGTTAGGAATCTGGTCACACCCACTCGAAATATCCGGCCGGTGGGGATTCTTGAGCTTTTAAATGCAGCGACTGGTGCCAGCTATGATATAGAGACATTGGTTCGTGCGGGCGAGCGGATATTCAATATCGAACGACTCTTTCTGGTTAGAGCCGGTTTTTCTCGAAAGGATGACACATTGCCCCCTCGTATCCTTTGGGAGCCTTTGCCTGATGGACCTGCAAAGGGATTGGTTTGCCATTTGGAAGAGATGCTCACTGAATACTATCCACTTCGTGGATGGGATCAAAATGGCATTCCAACAGAGAAGAAATTGAAGGAGTTAGGATTGGAGAAGGTGGCAGAGGATTTGAAGAGGATGGGTAAACTTTAAAACGGGGAGGAGGTGAGAGGAAAGCTTCGATTCACGATTTGGGATTAACGAATGGGCATGAAGCTTTTTATTTAAAACCCTTAACTATCGTCGTGAGGCGAACCCAAAGCAATCTCTATCTTGAAAAGGAATGAGGAGGTAGGAATATGAAACGGTTTGTTCTATTCATTATAGTGATGGCCATTTGGGCCATGGGGACATGGGCATGGGCGGCTGATACGGTTAAGATTGGTGTGGTCGGCCCAAGGACAGGTCCTGCTGCAGCAACCGGAAAGGCTTTCGAAGAAGGTATTGCCATTGCATTGGATCATATCAATGCCAAAGGAGGTGTCCTCGGAAAAACCCTCGAGGTCGTCTTCGAAGATACCGCAGGAGTTCCGGAGAAGGCTGCCTCAGGGTTCGAAAAATTGGTGACCCGTGATAAGGTCCCCATTGTCGTTGGAGAAAGCCATTCTTCTGCTGCCCTTGCAGAAATCGAGGTGGCGAATCGGTACAAAGTTCCCTTCATTATTTGTGAAGCCTGGCATGATGACATCACGAAGAAAAATTATAAATGGGTCTTCCGTGCAGGGCCTGTCAACAGCGGTGTCGTTGATTTTTATATCGCTCCCTTCGTCAAGGAGAGTGGTTTCAAGAAGGTCGCCATTGTGAGGGAGAACTCTGACTGGGGTGTGGGAATTGCTGAGCAGACCGAGGTAAACCTCAAGAACTTCGCGATCCCTTTCACCACGTTGAAGGTGGAACGGGAGAGCAAGGACTTTTATACTGAATTGACCAAGATCAAAGGAGAGAATCCTGAGATTATTGTCGCTTATATCTATGGGACTGGGCTTCACTTCTTCGTGGCCCAAGCTCATGAAGTCGGCCTCACCCCCAAATGCCTCATTTTAGATGGAGCAGGCCCCCCCAGCCTATGGGAAAGCTTTTGGAAGAATGTAGGGAAGGCTGGGGAGTTGGAACTCTTTATGTCGAGCATGCATGAGAAAGTTCACTTGACACCGACCAGCCGAAAATTCTGGGAGGATTACCAGAAAAAATTTGGTAGAACCCCCAGCGATTATAAGACCCGTTCGATTTACAATGTGATCCTGATTGCGTCGGATGCCATCAACCGATCCAAATCGACTGAGAATGAAGCCATCGTGAAAGCCCTTGAGAAGACCAACCTCGAGGTGACGACCGGAACAGTCAAGTTTGGATTGAAACAAGGCAGCTATGAATACCATCAATGGATGCCCCCGGTGCTCATCGTTCAGTGGCAAGATCAGAAGCAGGTGGTGGTCTATCCAAAAGAGGCTGCCATGGGGTCTTTGAAGAAAGGGAAATAAATTTTGTAAACCCCGTATATCCCTGCACTAAAAGGTTGAGCTTTTCTTTATCTTCTGATTTGAAATTGCCTTCCCCGTTCTGTAACGGGGCAGGCATTCCCAGTCTGAAACCTGGGGCTTTCGGGATTATACGGGGTAACCTTGAAGCACGAAAACCCTGACTGCAACAGGCGGGGGAATTCTAAACAAAATTCAAATGCCCCAAATATCATAAGATGTTCTAAAAAGAATTGAATTTTGAGATTGGTTCGGATTGATCCCTTCGGGATGCTTCACCCGATATTCGAATTTAGAATTTTTGGGGGTTAGAGGTTGACAAACTCAACCCCTGACCCCAAACTCTCTATCAGGGATAAAGGATGAATGAGTTTCTAATGTATCTCACCAATGGCATCGTCATGGGAGTGATCAATGCCCTTTCCGCCATTGGCGTTTCGCTCATTGTGGGGATTATGAGGGTAATAAACTTTGCCCATGGAGAACTCTATATTTTTGCAGGTTACTTCAGCTACCATTTGAGCGTCTCCCTTGGGATTCCTCCCCTTATGGCAATGCCGCTTTCCATCTTCTTTATCTTCTTAATAGGAATCGGAATAGAGAGAACGCTCATCCGGCCCACTTATGGTGATGAGATGTATTCCCTCATCATCACCTTTGTTCTCTCAATCGTCTTGCAGAATGTGGCCCTCCTCGTTTTTGGTCCCTACCCGAATAAGCCACCCAACATCGTCAATGGGGCGACACATATCCTTGGCCTCTTCTATTATGGAAATCAGAGACTCTTGTCTTTCATCATCTCCATCGGTATTCTATTGTTCATTTTCTACCTCATAAAAAAGACGTGGTTTGGAAAGAGCCTTCGTGCTGTTTCCCAGGACAGGGTGATGGCTTCCTTAATGGGTGTGGACCATTATCGAATTAACATGCTTTCCTTTGGGCTGGGAGCAGCCCTGGCTGGGGCGGCAGGAGTGATCATCGCCCCGATCTTTCCGGTCACACCGACGGGGAGCACCGCAGTCAGTCTCACCGCCTTTGTTGTAGTCGTCCTGGGAGGAATGGGATCACTGAAAGGATGCATTGTTGGTGGGCTGATGTTGGGAATCATCGAAAATCTCGGTGCTGCCTATGTATCGACGATGTATCGCCATATTTTCGGGTTCGTCATCTTGATTTTAATTCTCGTCTTTAGACCCTGGGGGCTGTATGGACAAAAAACGCAATAGGCCGGCCTCAAACCTTAAGCCTAAAGTCAGATGAGGGATTCGATGGGTCGAATGGACATTAGAAAAATCTCGTTACCCCTGATCTTTATTATTATTGCTCTCTTTCCCCCTTTCTTCCTCTCCCAGTATTGGCTTCATGTGATGATCATCAGTCTTTTCTACGTGATGATGGCCTCCTCTTGGAATCTGATAGCAGGTTTTACAGGGCAGGTTTCATTTGCCCATGCCGCCTTTTCAGGAGTGGGAGCCTATATTTCAGGGATGGTTACTGTCTATCTGGGCATCTCTCCTTGGCTCGGTATACTGATCGGAATTGGGGTGGCGGCCTTATTTGGATTGGGATTGGGCTACCTCTGTATTCGGATGGGAGGTATCTACCTTTCTCTGACCACACTCGGGTTTTCAGAAATTTTAAGGATCATCATCACCAATGAGGATAAATGGACTAGGGGGACAATGGGACTCCAGATACCTGGCCTTTTTGCCGAGTACTCAAAGACCAATTACTATTACCTCTTTCTTATCCTCACGGTTGGTCTTCTCTTCATCATTTACCGGATCATCCATTCAGAGATGGGGCTCACATTTAGAGCCGTATTGAATGACGAACTGGCAGCCTCTTCTTCCGGGATCAACACGATTCGGGTCCGGGTTCTCGCATTCACCATTTCCAGTGCCATGGCCGGTCTGGCAGGAGGGCTTTACGGTCATTACCTGATGCTCATCACACCGGATATCCCCTCCCTGGGACAGATGTTTCTGGTTCTGGCTATGGCGGTCATCGGAGGGATGGGTAGTTTCGTAGGGCCGATCGTTGGATCGTTTGTCTTAGAAATTCTCTCCGAATACATCCGAGTCTATGGGGAATATCATGTGCTCCTTTTCGGGCTCGTCGCTTTAATAATGGCTCGATTTGCAAAGGAAGGCGTGGTGGGTATTTTAAGGAAGAAGTGGAGAAGAGAGTGGGCGTAATAATCGAAGGGAAGGGACTGACTAAATCCTTTGGTGGATTGACTGCCGTCAAGAAGGTTGATTTTAACCTCAACGAGGGTGAAATCGTTGGGCTCATCGGTCCGAATGGGGCGGGTAAGACAACCCTTTTCAATCTTGTAAGCGGGGTCTTTCATCCGGATTCAGGTAAACTCTATTTCGACGGCCATGATATTACACTTCTTAGGCCTTTCGAAATCTGTCGATTAGGCATTGCGAGGACTTTTCAGATTGTTCGACCCTTTTTAGAGATGAGCTGCCTTGAAAATACTTTAGTGGGCATTATCGGGCGAAATGATAAAAATGGAGGAAAGGGAGAAAAAAGGGATGAAGCCAGGAATTTATTGAGGTTTACCGGACTTGAAAACCGTGAACAAACTTTAGCTCGAGACCTCACCCTTATCGAAAAAAAGCGATTGGAGATGGCAAGGGCTTTAGCTACGAAGCCAAAGGTTCTCCTTTTAGATGAAGTTTTAGCAGGTCTCAATCTTTCTGAGATCCTCCAGGCCTTGGAGTTGATTGAGGTCATCCGGACTCAATTGAAGATGACGATCTTTTGGATAGAGCATGTGATGGGTGCGATCATGAAGGCCTCGGATCGGATCATCGTTCTGGATCAAGGAGAGAAAATTAAGGAGGGAAAGTCTGAAGAGATCGTGTCCGATCCCAGGGTGATTGAAGCTTACTTAGGGGAATCCGATGCTTGAAGTAAAAGGAATCAATGTCTTTCGTGGGGAAGCCCAGATCCTTTGGGAACTCGCAATGAAGGTTGAGAAGGGTGAGATCGTTACGGTACTGGGAGCAAATGGTTCCGGGAAGACGACCCTGTTTGAATCCATCCTTGGAGTTTACCATCCCAAAACTGGGACAATCACCTTTTTGAATACCGAGATTACCCTTAAACCCTCTTTTCATATCATAAGAATGGGACTCTCCTGTGTGCCGGAGGGGAGAAGAATCTTTCAGAACATGGAAGTTTACGAAAATTTGGAGATGGGAGCTTATCCAGAAAAGGCCCGAAGCTCCCTCAAAGAGACAGTGGAGTGGGTCTATTCTCTTTTTCCAGCCCTAAGAGAGAGAAAAAAGCAGATCGCAGGAACGCTCAGTGGGGGAGAGCAACAGATGCTTGCCATTGGCAGAGCTTTGATGTCGAAGCCAAGCTTACTTCTCATCGATGAACTCTCTTTGGGACTTTCACCCAAGATTACAAAAGAGATTTATGGGGCCATCAAAAAGCTTCATCAGGAAGGAGCGACGATCCTTCTGATCGAACAAAATGCGATGCTCGCCCTCCGCCATAGCGATCGAGGTTATGTCTTGGAGACGGGAAGGATTACACTTCAAGGAACGTCTCAGGAGCTTTTAGGGGACGAACATATCCGAAAAGCTTATCTTGGAATGTAAATGGAAAAGCTAATCATTTCAGTTGGGATTACAGGATCTCGGATCACAAGGCAACAAACTCCTCATATCCCCATCTCTCCAGAGGAAATCGCTCAGTCAGGGATCGAAGCCTGGAGGGCAGGGGCCTCCATCCTCCATATTCATGTGAGAGATCCAAAGACCGGCCTTGGAACCCAGGATGTTTCGATCTTTAAAGAGGTAGTGGACCGCGTTCGGAGTGAGACCGATGCCATTCTCTGTTTGACAACAAGCGGTATTCCGGGTCGAAACCTTCCCATTACAGATCGACTACAGCCATTAGCCCTTCACCCAGAATTGGTTTCCTTCGATGCAGGATCCATTAATATGGGAGAGAATATATTTCTCAATCCCCAAGAATTCTTGGAAGCCCTGGCAAAAGAGACATTAGAAAAGGGAATTAAGCCCGAGTTGGAGGTTTTTGAGGTCGGAATGGTCTATACCTGCCTGAGATATCTGGAAAAAGATCTTCTCAAGCCCCCGCTTCACTTTCAATTCGTATTAGGCACACCCAATGGAATGCCAGCCACTATAAAGTCACTCCTTCACCTTACTGAGATTATTCCTCAAGATTCGACCTGGTCCGTGATTGGGATTGGCCCAAGTCAACTCCCCATGGCGATGATGGGGATGGTCATGGGAGGACATGTCCGGGTTGGATTGGAGGATAATATTTATTATTCGAAAGGTGTGCTGGCCAAGGGTAATGCAGAGTTGGTGGAGCGAGTGATCAGAATTGCGAAGGAATTCGGAAGAGAGATTGCAGCCCCCATTGATGCAAGAGAGATCCTCAATTTAAAACCAAAATTTTTCAACTGATATTTTCAAATTCTTCGAGAAATTAATTGCCGCCATATTTCACCTGAAAATTCCAGATATGATGAATTCGTAAAAAGTCAAAAAATAGAGGAAATGTCATACTTGGTTCAGCATCCCTGCCTGCGGCAGGCAGGTAACAAAATCAAAGGCTTAAAAGACCCTGAAATCGTTAGATCCTGAATCAAGTTCAGGACCTGGTGACAGATTGGGACTTTTTACGAGACCATCAGATATTGATTTAATTTTTTCACAGAAATATGACATTTTATGCCTTCAAGATTACCCAATCTAAATCCTCCTGACTTTAAATTCCCCTTTAATTTCAAACTATTTTAACCTTCTTTCATCTTTGGCACAGGACTTGCTTATTTAATAATACAGAATCAAAAAGGGTTTCCAATGAATCTGATGATAAAAGAATTAGCTTCAATCAATCTATTTGTAATTTGGATAATCATTTTCGGGGGTTTTGTGTTTTTAAAAATTATAAAGAAACGGTTGGAAGATTAATTTTATGTCCTTATAAAAAAGGACAAATTTGAACATATTTTACAAAAATGTGGGTGGAGGTAATATGAGTAAGGGAGAAATCCTTGGTATCCGTGAAGTTGAAGGGGTAAGAAGGATTGAGATTAGTTTCGAGAGAGTAGCCGTCTGGGCACTCATCTTTACAAATGCATTTTGCGTTCCTTATTTTATTGCTAAGTTGTTTAAATTGTTGTAAATAATACCTCCTTATTTGAGTAATTTGGATAAATGTCTGAACTCTTCAGTCCCAGCCTCCTTCAGTAGTTGAAAGGCGATGATCTCGGTGGTCGAGATCATCGCCCCCCCCTCTTTTTCATCCATATCAACCCTATTTCCCAGTCCAATTTTCTTCTTGAACAGGCGGCATCCGCTACCACATGAACTTCATAGCCTTTTTTTATCAGGTCATTGGCTGTCTGCAGGATATACACATGGGTCTCAATTCCGGAAAGGATGATCTATCTTTTCCGTCATTGATCTAATCTTTCATTAAAGCTCTCCACTCCGCAGCAACTGAAAATGATCTTCTCAATCGGGAGAAACTTTAG
>JBFMAE010000214.1:0-5330 GCA_040756085.1 Thermodesulfobacteriota bacterium
TCCCCAATCAGAAGTTTATGATCTACAAGGAGGGTAAGAAATTATGGGAGTTCCATCTATGAATGAAAAACAAACCATGTCCACAAATCGTTTCCCATATGTGCACAAATGATTTTTACGTAACAGTAAAAAAATTTAAAAATTTACTAAATTACTATACCCTCTTTTGACTACACACCTGCCTACCGCAGGCAGGGATTTCAAAAGATGGTTAAGCAGATTTAAGTAATTTTCTGGGGCACTCCTCCGGCCTATTTCTTCTTCTTTGGTGTGGCTTTCTTCGTCGTCTTCTTCTTGGTCTTGGGATGTTTCATTCCGCATGCCATATTTTTTCCACCTCCCTTTCTCTTTTGGTATTGATTTATTTATCTCTTTTAATTTAATATTTGTCAAGAATTTTCTTATTGTTTCGACGCTCACTATCCATCTCCTCCAGACAGGATAGGCAAGGTAACTTCTCAGAAAGGAATGTTCTTTCGAAACAAACCAATTCATTTTTAAACTCATGGAGATGATAAATGCCATCAAGGTGGGTCAAGACCTCTTTCCCTGAAGGGCTGCATTATCTCTCGGGAAATGAAGCATCCGCAGAAGGAGCCATCGCTTCGGGATGTCGATTTTATGCAGGCTATCCGATCACCCCTTCCAGTGAGCTCATGGAGCGCATGGCGGTTCGCTTGATGGAGGTAGGAGGGGTTTTTATTCAAATGGAGGATGAGATCGCTTCCATCTCTGCAGTGATCGGAGCTTCGTGGGCGGGTGCCAAAGCGATGACTGCCACCTCGGGCCCTGGGTTCAGTCTGATGCAGGAGTCTATCGGGTATGCAGCGTTTACCGAGACGCCCTGTGTGATCATCGATGTCCAGAGGGCAGGCCCCTGTACCGGGCAGGCGACCCGGGTGGGAAGTGGAGATATCATGCAGGCGAAATGGGGTTCCCACGGTGACTATCAGGCGATTGCCCTCTCTCCCTGGTCTGCCCAGGAAATGTATGACCTCACCCTTCGTGCATTCAATCTCAGTGAACGGTATCGGGTCCCGACCTTTGTGATGGCCGAGGAGGCCGTCGGCCATCTCCGGGAAACGATAAGGGTCAATGCAAAGGTGGAGGTCTGGGACCGGAAGAAGGAGAAAGGGGGTTCCCCTTTTGGAACAGAGGAGGAAGATGGCGTTCCGCCGATGCCGGCCTTTGGAGAGGGAGAGCGGCTTGCCATCACCGGTTCCACCCATGATGCATATGGGTTTCGAAAGACTGATGATCCAGAGGTTCACGACAAACTCGTCAGGCGGATCAATAAAAAAATATTGAACCATAAAAAAACGATCATCGAAACAGAAGATTATTTTATGGAGGATTCTGACATCGCTGTCATTGCTTATGGATTCACTGCCCGGACCAGCCTCTATGTAGTCAAACGTTTGAGAAAGGAAGGGGTGAGGGTGGGCCTGTTGAGGTTCAAAACCCTCTGGCCATTTCCGGAGGAAGCGGTGGCTGCGTTAGGAAAAACGGCGAAGAAAGTGATGGTTCCGGAGATGAACCAGGGACAGGTGGCGGGTGAGGTGGAAAAGTTCTGTGCCTGCGATGTGATCCCTCTTACTCAGACCAATGGAGAGGTCATACGACCTGAAACGATCATGGAAACATTGAGGAAGATTTGATGAGGTAAATTCGAAGCACGAAATTCGGGCGAAGCATCCCGCAGGGATCAATACGAAACAATCTCAAATGCCCAAATTCTAAATGTTCAAAACAAAAAAGTTTAAGAAATTTGAACTTGAGTAATACTTTGGCGCTTTGAAATTTCATCTTTGATTGGTCACCGGCCAGAAATGTTTCCAAAGCTTTATCAGGCGGTCGTTATAGGGCTTACGGGAGAGACACGACATGACTCAACGGTACATCCGTTATGTATCTCGAACCTATTCAGTTAGTGGACAACAAAGGGTTTCCGCCATAAAGCTTTTTCAACATCTCCGGCCGGTTCCTTCAAGGCGTTTTTCAAAGAGCTAAAGTGTTACGAATTTGAAAATTCCAATTTGTTTCGCCTGCCTGCCCTGCCTACCGCAGGCAGGCGCAGGCAGGGATTTCGATATTCGAGTTTCAGATTTAACGGGGTAAAGCGATGGTCAGGGCCATGGAGAAATATATCCGGCCAGGTGTGAAAGTGACGCCTTTCTGTCCGGGCTGCGGTCACGGCATACTGATGGGACTCATTTTGAGGGCGATCGACGAATTAAAAATGAATATGAAGAAGATGCTCTTTGTCTCCGGCATCGGTTGTGCTGCCTGGATCCCGAGTCCCCATTATGATGGAGATACCCTCCATACCCTTCATGGAAGGGCACTCGCTTTTGCAACGGGAGCCAAACTCTATAACCCCGAACTCTGTGTGATGGTGATTAGCGGAGACGGAGACCTTTCTTCGATCGGTGGGAACCATTTGATCCATGCCGCGAGGAGGAACATCGATCTTAAAGTCATCTGTGCCAACAATATGATTTATGGAATGACCGGAGGCCAGGTCGCATCGACCACTCCTAAAGGATCTAAAACTTCAACCACTTCAGAGGGAAATCCATACCGTCCCTTTGATCTATGTAAACTGGTGGAGGCCGCAGGGGCCACTTATGTGGCGCGGTATTCTGTGACTCAGCCCGTTTCGCTCATCCATGCCATCAAGAAGGCCATCCTTCATGTGGGATTCTCGTTCATCGAAGTCCTCTCACCCTGCCCGACACAATTCGGAAGGCGAAATCGGATTGATCGCCCGGAGGAGATGATCCAGGATCTCATCCGGCGTTGTATTCTGAAGGAGGAGGCGGAGAGATTGACCGAGGAGGAGTTGGCCGAGAAAATCGTCACAGGAGAATTTTTACTTTGATGTGGCATGGGATCAACAGATAGGTATACTTCCAAACCTTTACCAAGCGGACATTTTGAATTGACATGGGTAACGGTTGTGATCATTAAGAGGGAAGACTTAAAATATTTTGGAGTCCAGCAGTAATACGTTAAGAGGTGCCGCTGTAAAGCTTTTTCAGCACACCTGTCTGTTTTTTGAAACTTTTTTAAAGAACTAAAGAATTTACAATGTCAAACATCATTCAGGTGCGTTTGAGTGGGTTTGGAGGTCAGGGTATTGTGCTGGCCGGCCTGCTCCTTGGCGAGGCAGGGGTCATCGATGGAAGGTTCGTCTCCGGGTCCAATTCCTATGGGGCTCAGGCAAGGGGTTCCGGGTGTAAATCGGAGGTCGTCTTTTCAGAGGGTCCGATCGACTTTCCTCATCTGACGATTGCTGACATCCTGGTGGCCATGTCACAGGGTGCTTATAACATGTACTGTGGAGAGGTGAAGGAGACCTCAGGTCTCATTTTTTATGATCAGGGCCAAGTGATCCCCAAGCAAGAATTAAATGTAAAACAGATGGGAGTGCCTGCCACCGAATATGCTCTGAAACAATTGAAGAACAAACAGGTGGCTAATATCGTCCTCTTAGGAACACTTGTGGAAGTCACAAAAATCATTTCTCCAAAAGCGATCCGGAAGGCGATCCATATCCATGTTGGGGAACGGTTCCGAAGCCTCAATCTCAAGGCCCTCCGGATAGGTATGGGACTCGGGAGGCGGATCCATGGTTGAAGGAAGAACCCATCGCCCCATCATCCAGTCCCATCAGTGTCATCGCTGTGAGGTCTGTATCCGGGGATGCCCTGCCGAATTTATTCCGGAATATCGAAGGGAAGAGAAAAGCCTCCGGGGAACCCTCTACCGTGAAAAAGTTGAAGATAAAAGAGTGAAAGAGAAGGTCTCCCTTCCCCCCTGCCAGGAGGCCTGTCCCATTCGTCAGGATACGAGAGGTTATGTCGCTCTGGTGGCCGAGGGAAAATTCAAAGAGGCTTTGGAATTAATCCGGAAGGTTAATCCTCTGCCTGCGGTCTGCGGGTTCATCTGTCACCATCCCTGTGAGGAGGCCTGTCTGAGAGAGGGAGTGGATCATCCTATTCCCATCCGGCTCCTGAAACGATTTGTCGCAGAGTATGAACGTGAGAAAGAGAAGATGGAGAGGACACCGGCGAAAAAGAGGCGTGAGAGGGTTCTGGTGATCGGCTCCGGCCCGGCTGGCCTGGTCGCTGCCAATGATCTGAGTCTTCTCGGCTTCGGAGTGACGATCTTTGAAGCCCTTCCGGTTCTCGGAGGAATGTTGGCCGTCGGAATCCCGGAATATCGATTGCCCAGGGACATTCTCCGGATGGAGATCGATGGGATCAGGCAACTGGGCGTCGAGATGAAGACAAACCATCGCTTCCACTTTGAAGCGAACGGGAAAACCTTTCAAAAGCTCGGCTTCCGGGCCGCCTTTCTTTCCATCGGAGCCCACCATAGTATGGGACTAAACATCCCGGGTGAAACACTTCAGGGAGTTCTTCCAGGAGTGGAGTTCCTGAGGGATCTTAATCTCGGAAAGAAAATAAAGATCGGTAAGAAGGTGGCTGTCATCGGTGGGGGAAATGTGGCCCTTGATGTCGCCCGTTCAGCCATCCGTTTAGGTGCAGAGTCGGTGGAGATCTATTATCGAAGGTCAAGAAACGAAATGCCAGCGATCCCTGAGGAAGTTGATGAGGCGATCCGCGAAGGGGTGAAGATCCATTTTCTTGCCTCACCCGTTAAAATGATTGGAAAGGGAGGAAAAGCGTTCGGCATGGAGTGTCTCAGGATGAGGCTTGCCGAACCCGATGAAAAGGGAAGGAGGAGGCCGGTTCCGATCGAGGGTTCCAATTTCAAAGTCCATGCCGATACCATCGTTGCAGCCATCGGCCAAAGGGTGGATCGAAAGGCCTTAAAGGGATTGGACACCCATCCAGACGGAACGGTCCGGATCAATATAGAAACCGGTGAGACCGGCATGAAAGGCCTATTCGCAGGCGGGGATGTGGTGACAGGACCGGGCTGGGCCATCGATGCGATCGCTGCCGGAAAGAAAGGAGCGGAAGCGATCGCTCGATATCTCTCGTAAATGTAAAGTTCGGAGTGATGAGTTCGCCTGCCCGCCGAACCAGTTCTTTGGCAGGCGGGTAGTTCGGAGTGTTTCGGAGTATTAAGGTGTTTGACTCCAAACTATGTATATGGTCAAGGAATGTAAGATAGAAGTTGTTCGAACAACGAAAAGAAGAACCCTTTCGCTAAAAAACCGGAGGAAGGGATTTTCTCCGGTTGAATTCGGTCTCGTGAAGGAAGAGGCCCTGAAAGAGGCCCGACGTTGTCTGGGTTTGAGGGAATGTGAATCGTGTGAGATTTGCAGCCTCCTCTGTCCGGACCTCTGTATCACTCGG
>JBFMAE010000215.1:0-5541 GCA_040756085.1 Thermodesulfobacteriota bacterium
TCGTATCTCTCGGCCCCGGATGATAAGCAATATCTCCATGGGCCATGATATAGCATATTGCTTCTAAAAACGCCAGTGCTACTTTTAAAAAAAATTTCGGGCACTTTATTTGGCTAAAATGTTACTATTCCCCATTCTTGGGAGATATCTCACTCGAAAGAAGGATGGGCATATTTCCCAAGTAGGTTTCGGGATATTCCTCTTCGATCATCTCTTTGATGGCCTGCTCATGTGCCGGGTTAACAAAGGACCAGAGGAGTGCAATCATAAATCCTCTTGCCCCTTTATCGACTAAATATTGAATCTTCTCTAAGACATCTTCTTTTTGGAGGGGCATGACCACCTGACCAAAACAGTCCACTCGCTCTCTGACACCCACGACCATGTCTCTTGGAATGAGAGGATCGGGTTTTCTGATTCGGGCCAAATCTTTATTCTCCAGAGTGGATCCTCCGTCTGCCCACTGTCTTGCCCTGCCGATATAAATCGTATCTTCAAAACCCGCGGTCGTGACCAACCCTAACTTGGGACCCGAGCGCTCGATCAGAGAATTTGTCCCAATGGTTGTTGAATAGCGGATGGTATCGGTCTCCTGGAGGAGTTGTTCCAAGGAGAGACGGAGCTGCTTGGCAGCCTCCTCCAGCCCCCTCATAAAACAGACGCCCAAGTCATAACGGGTCGTGGGTGTCTTCACGACAACGATCTCTGAGTCCTTCCTAAAAAAGAAATCCGAAAAAGTCCCTCCCACATCAATATCGATTGTGTATCCCATATCGCACCTCTAAAGATAGATTTGTCCTATGGCCTCCATAAAATCGTGCAACTCTTTAGCTTCCATCTCATAGGGTACTTCTCCAACACTGGATAGGAAAATACCTCTCTTTAAATTTTCATTCTCCATTCCTTTGACAACCCATTCCAATCTCCTAAACATCTCCTCCCTGCCAGAGGAGAAAGGAATTCCGATTCCTATGCAGATTTGATATCGATCCAATAACTCCTTCACCTCATAAAAGTCGAGATTTCCCTCTTTCCACTCTCCTAAGAGAAGGGCGTCGGGTTTTAACTGATAAAAGGATTTCAATTGGTTTACGTAAAAATGGGGAAGGGCAATGATGAGACGAGAATTATAAAAATGGATCACATTACTCAACGTCTGATAAACGGGACTGTAGCCTTCGATCGATCGGATGGCAGGGGATGAAAGAACCCCTTCGAAAAAAATAATTCCGTCCACTTGAAATTCCCCATAGGCTTTACTGATCTTCAGGCACGCTTCCTTGGAGGCTTCCAGAAATCGTTTCGAACTTTCTGTGAAAGGATCTTCCAAAACGATCTTTCCACCGAGAGTATAGGCTAAGGTAATAGGCCCTGTCATGGCTCCGAGAATGCCGATTCTCTTTCCCACCATGAGAGTCAGTCTGCGAATCACTTCTACGACAATAGGATTAGGCCCTATATTCTCCATCTGAGAGATCTCAATAGCTGGGATCCCCCCACCTGAAGAAATGGGATAACCCATGGCATCGTGATGCATGGCCAGATCGAATCCCCCTACGACAGCATCGTATCCGAAAAGTTCCTGGCAGGTGAGAAGACCGTTGGTCAGCAGTGTTGCATCTCCCATCATTTCTTCAGGGGAGATTTGGATTAACTTTGCCCCGAATCGGTAAACGATGGGGATGAAAGGCAACCTCACCAGTTCCTTAATCGAGAAGAGATTCTGAATTAAGGCTTTGTTAGACAAGGAAGCCCCTTTCCTCTAATTTTGGCTTGACCCTAAATACTTGGCTTTCAATTTGTCAACATTCAATTCAATATCATGGGTGATAGGGTGGCCAGGAGGGAGATATTCCACTTCCAACATCACCCCACAATGAGGACAATAGAATTCAATAATGCGGCAGTAATCAGGATCTGGGGAAAAACGATAAGGTCCTTCTTGGATCAATGGTTGATGAATCTCCTTGGCATCCCTCTCGCAGACGAGACAACCCTTCTTATAGTTCTCCCTCGCCGATATCAGATCTTTACCACAACGATTACAGCACCACATCTCCCTCTTTAAATCAATATCGAGATATTCCGTGATCTGTCTCTTCATTTTCTCACCCTCTGAATCATTCCATTCTTGTAACGATCCACATTCAATTCCCATCCCGCTGGCACGACATAGGTCGTATCCCTGGCTTCGATGATCGCGGGGCCCAAAATCTTGTTTCCCACCTCTAACTTCTCACGGTCATATATTTTGGTCTTCTCATACCCATCTTTTCTCCAGAAAACTTCCCTCTCTCCCTTTAGTGCTTTATCTGGTTTTTCTCCCTGAAATGGAAACTCCAAAATCTGGAAATGAGGAGTGGGGGCCAAGACTCCGAGTCCGAGGGTCATGAGCATGATCGGTTTACCGCTGCAATCAATGTTGGGATGGAGTCGACGATGCTCCTTGACAAAATCTTTGCAGATCTTCTCCAAATCCTCTTTGGTTTGAAACTGCAGATAGGGAAGTTTCAGTTTGATTTCTTCCTTGTCCCTTCCGTAACTCATGAAGAACTCTAAATAGATCTCTATCTTTTCTGGAGAGAAGCCTTCTCCCCTCATATCTCTGAAAGCGATCGTCCTGAGATGTTCAATCCGTTCGTTGAGGAAACTAAAAGGATTGGTATACTCTTTTCCATCAAAGAGGAGGGTTGGTTTTGTTTCAGAATATAGATGGAGTACATCCATAATGGATGAACCAAAAGCACTAAAAACTGGAGAGAATGGAGTCGTTAAAATCTTTTCTATTCCCAAAAGATCTGCGAAGGCACAACAATGAGTAGGACCCGCTCCCCCATAAACCATTAGAACCATATCGTTCACCATTCCCTTTTTCCCTGCTTTCGCAGCAAATGTCTTTTCAATCTCTTTTGCAATTATCTGATCGGCTCGGCTTTTTATTTCTATAGCAGCTTCTTCCAAATTCAAACGTAAAGGGGTTCCAATACGATCCTGAATTGCTTCAGAAGCTCTTTTCTTATTAAGTTTCATCCTCCCCCCTAAGAAATAGTTTGGGTCGATGAAACCCAAGACAATGTCTGAATCTGTTACTGTGGCCTCACGTCCACCCAAGTCAAAGGCTGCCGGTCCTGGCAAAGCCCCTGCACTTTCGGGACCTACCTTCAATTCTTTCTTTTTAGGATCTACCTTAGCAATGGATCCACCCCCCATCCCCAAGGTTTCAATCTCAATCATCGGGAGGTTAATAGGCAGTCCTCCTACAATGGGTGTCATGTTAAAGGAATAGGTGCCGTTTAAGATGATACCGATATCAAAACTGGTTCCACCCATATCCGTCGTGATGAGATTCTGGTAACCGTAAAGCTTACTTAGGAAAGCGGCTCCCATCAGTCCGGCTACCGGTCCAGAATTATAAGTATTGATGGCTCTGGTTTTGGCTACCCTTGCTGCCCCTCCATTCGAATGAACCACCATTAAAGGCCTAAAAAAGAAGTTTCTTCTCAAATCCTCTTCCGCTTTATACAGGTATTTTACAAGCATACCGTGAATATAGGCATTGACCAATGCGTTATTCGTCCTCAACGCATCATCGGGTCGGTCAATGACCTCCGAAGAAAGGAAGACAGTAGCTGAACCCAAATAGAAATTGGGGTATTCTTTCTTAATAATTTTTTTTACTTCCTTTTCGTGAATCGGATTTAACCAGGAATTCTTTAGACTGACGACAATAGCCCTTGCCCCCTGATCAATTAAGAATTGGGCCTTTTCCAAAACTTCGTCGGGATTCACAGGTTTCACGACCTGACCTTTTTCATTGATCGCCTCTTCAATCCCTGAGATCATCTCTTTAGAAATGAATGTTCCTATCCCGTTTTCTTCGAAAGACACCTTTGATTTCCGATAAAGGGTATTTTCGTTTCCCCTTGTAACGATCAGCCCTAATTTAGCTCCTGTCTTCTGAATGATGGTATTTGTTCCAATGGTATTGGAGTAACGAATGATATTTGTGTTCAATAGCATCTGATGAATGTCGATTCCAAATTGTCTCGCCCCTTCCTTAACGCATTCAAGAAAGCAGACTGTGAGATCATGGGGCGTTGTTGGAACCTTTACTGTCCTAATCTCTTTTTCTCTTACGAAAAAGCCATCCGTAAAAGTTCCACCCGTGTCAATATCAATGGTAAATTCCATAAAATAACTCCTTTTCAAATTTTTATTAACCTACCTACCGGTTAGTTAGTTACCATAGACAAAATTTTTTGTCAAGCAAAAATTATTCCAACTAAATTTTTCTTTTAACTCATTAAAAATACACAACAATTTATTAAACCAGCTCTTGAATGTTATAAGTATCAGTACGTCAGGGGATTTAAAAATTCTCTAAAAAAAATTCTTGACACCTTATCGTAAAAATGTCATATTATGTATGACTTTTAGGAGCCTTTATTGCAAATATCAGATATTGAATGGGATGAAGGAAATGCACTTCATTTCGAACTCGGCCATGGGATTGAGCCTGAGGAAGCTGAGGAGGTTTTCGCTAACAAACCACTTTTTAGACGGACGAGAAAAGGGCATTATGTTGCTTTTGGTCTAACCAGCGCAGGAAGGTACCTAACGGTTATTTTTGAGTGGAAACCTAAAGGCATTGTACGTCCGATCACAGGCTGGGATATGAAGCGATCAGAAGTTCAGTATTATAAAAAGCATGCGAGGTCAGTAATGTCCCAACGTTATGTTCGAAAAATTTTGTAACTACTTAAATGCAATGAGATTTGACCATAAAATGTTTTTTTTCGATACAAACCTTCGAATGAGTCATACTTCTTCATCTTCGCAAAAGGAGATGACTCATGGATCCTGGGAAAACCATCTTCTCCCAAATCATGGACTTCTTACCCGTTTACGAATTTCACAAATGCGTTCAACGTTACAATGGCCACTACAAAGTCAAACACTTTTCTTGCTGGAACCAATTTCTCTGTATGGCGTTTGCACAACTCACTTATCGGGAGAGCCTCCGAGACATCGAAGCCTGTCTCCGTTCGACTCAGCGAAAACTCTATCATATGGGTTTCCGCAGCAATGTCTCCCGCAACACTCTGGCTCATGCCAATCAGATCAGGGATTGGCGCATCTATGCCGACTTTGCCCAGATTCTCATCGGCCAAGCACGTCGCCTCTATGCCAACGACTCCTTTGGGGTCGAGCTGGATCAAACGGCCTATGCCTTGGATTCAACCACCATCGATCTGTGTCTGTCTCTTTTCCCTTGGGCCAAATTCCGAGCCCACAAAGCCGCTGTAAAACTGCACACCCTCCTGGATCTCCGGGGAAGTATTCCCTCTCTGGTGATTATCACTCATGGCAAAGTTCACGACGTCACCATCCTGGATCAGTTGATCTTCGAACCAGGAGCCTTTTATATTATCGATCGTGGATATCTGGATTTCGATCGCCTTTATGCGATCCATCAAGCCTCGGCCTTCTTTGTCACCCGAGCCAAAAGCAACTTCAGGTTCCGGCGACTCTACTCTCGAC
>JBFMAE010000216.1:0-13163 GCA_040756085.1 Thermodesulfobacteriota bacterium
AAGTGATTTTTTGCCCTACTCTTTTCCACCAGGACTCCATTCCGAATGGCATTAATGATCCTATCTGCTAATATTTTCTCTTTTTCTATTTGAAATAAAAATCCATTTTCTCCATCGATAATCCATTCCCTGTTTGCAGGAATATCTGTGACCACAGGAAAGGCCCCTGAGGCCATTGCTTCAAGCAATGAGACGGATGTCCCGTCATATAAAGAGGTCGAGGTGTAAATATCTGCCTTGGCTAATAGATTTGGCATCTCCCGATGCGGAACCCGACCCAGGAACTCAACAGATTTGTCTATTTTTAAACTTTTCACTTCTCTTTTTAATTCTTCTTTCTCAGACCCATCTCCCGCAATGAGGAATTTTGTCTCTGACTCTTCTTTTAGAACAAGCGGAATGGCTCGAATCAATAAAGAAACATTATAAATGGGGAGGAGATTTCTGTTGCTGAGAATCGTGTAGGATCTTTTCCCCCCTTCCATTTGCCTATTCTTCCCTACCTCTAAAAAGGACTCATCCACCCCCATAGGTATTATCGATATTTTAGTGTCCATGATTCCCAATTGTTCGATTTCTCTCTTCTGTACCTCGGAGACACAGTTGAGATGGCTTGCTTTCTTACATACATAGATGAAAACCTTTCTAAGGAAACCGGATCTTTCCATAGCCATTCTAAGATCAGACCCGTGGATTGTAACAATAAGAGATTTTTTCAGGAGGAATCCGACAAAAACACCAATCAGCCCCGTTGGAATGGCCCAATGAGCATGGATTAATCTACACTCATGTTTAAGCATCGCATAGAGCGTGACTAAGGACCCTGAAATAAAATAAAGAATCATCCTCAGATATGGGACCTTTTCATACTCAATTAAGAGTTTGTTGCCAGCAAAAAAAGGGAAACGGTAAACCCTGATACCATTCTGATCTTCAAAAAAACGGCTGTGGTTATATATTTTGGGTGTGGCTACAGATATTCTGCAACCCTCATTTTGCATAAGATTCGCCATCTTTTTAATGAAAATACCCCGAGAGGAGGTTTCAAAATCAGGATAAGCGTTGGTAAGGAATAAAATATTCATAAGGAAGCCCGGAATCCAGGAAACTTTGGCCAAGGTAAAGGTTAAGGTTAGGAAGCCCGTTTAGGTCAGGTCAATGGGTTAAGCCGAGAATTTTTTAGACAAACGACTTAATCCATTAACCAAACCGGCACCCTAACCTTTAGACCTAAGACTCTTTTCTCTCGAAAACTTGCCCCAGGCATCCCGCAACCTGTAAAGTTGTCTTCCACAAACATCCTAGATGCTGACCAGCTCCTCGCACAGTTTTGGATCAACATATTCTCCAAAGATGTCCTTGCACATTTCCATCCCAACGACCGTTTCATTGCACTCTGCCATGGCATCATCCAAATATTTTTGAAATCCGTGTCGCTGGTGTCTTTTTGCATATCCTTCGGCAATTAATCTGGGTATAGCCTTGACGGATTCACTCAATTGATGCTTTAAATCAAACTTTTCTGATTCTGGTAAATTCGGGATAATCTGGGTCATCACTCTGATACAGGCTTTGTAAGAGTTCTGATAGACCTCCAGGTCCTTAAAACTCATTATCGATTTCTTGCCTTTGCTCTCCATCGTTTCCCCGCCACCTTACACCTTACCTAAACTGGCATCTTAACCTTTACCCTCACCATTGCCAAAGTTCTTAAGCTCTTTTCTTAATTCTAAATTCTCTTTTTGGATGCGGAGAATTTCTCTACGGAGCGAAACAATTTGAATAGCGATGAACCCAAAAGAAAGTATCTGAATCCCTCCCAGAATCAACAATAAAGCGAAGGTGATTAATGGTCTTCCGGGGGTCAATTCCCCTGAAAATCTTAAATAAGCTATATAAATTCCGATCAGTAAGCCAAATCCGAGGGTGAGGAGACCAAGAAATCCAAATACAATCATTGGCTTTTCAAAGACAGAAAAGACCAGATGCGAAACAGCGGTCTTCTTAAATTTAAATTTTGATCTTCCTTTTTTTCGTCCGGTTAGAATGGCCGGAAACTCCTTTGCACGGTAACCCAAAGCTATTGCCTTTGATAGGATTTCAAGATGGATTTCCTTCCCATCCGATTCTAGTTCTAGAGAATCGAGAACCTTTCTCCGATATGCACGGAAGATCCCGGTGGAAGTGTAAATCCGGTTAGGCATAGCAAGTCTGAGTATTTTGTTACCAAATTTGCTGATCCATAAGCGAAGAAAAGGAACATTTTGTACACCTCCCCCTGGCATGTATGGGGAGGCAAGGATTAAATCAATATCCTGTTCTCTCTTCAATGTCTCTAAAAAATCAAGTATGTAACGAGGGTCATAGCTTAAGTCAGCGTCAATAGATACAATAATATCCCCTGCTGATTCTTTGAACCCTGTTCTTAAGGCCATTCCCCGGCCAATATTTTTTGGATAAGAGACGACTTTTAACCTCCCATTATGTTTAGCTACTTCTTTTAAAATCTCCAGGGTTTGATCAAGACTTCCATCGTTGACCGCAATAATCTCGTAAGATCTCTGAAAAGAAGCTAATGCCTCCTCCACATGGCTCAGAGTCGCCTCCACATTCTCTGCCTCATTGAACATTGGGATTATGATAGAAAGGTCCATCTTAAAATCCAAGAATTAATCGTTTATAGTTGTCGAAGCTCGTATCGATGCTGGTTAATAGAGACTGGATACTCGAGCTTCGTTTTTCAAGCTTCGTGCTTCGATACGAGCATCGTCACCGTGAACCATATCCTCTTTTATTTAAAATCGTTTATCGTTGTCGAAGTTTGTATCGGCTCTCGTTAATGGAAAAATTGGATGCTCGTATCGACTCCCGATAATAGAAACTGGATAATCGAGTTTCCAATTCCAAATTTACGGCTTCGTTACAAGCTTCTTCACCGTCAAGCAAGTTATAATTAAAAAACTATCTTTCTTTAAAATTCTTCCATTTGGTAGCAAGATTGTACAGTTGCCTGCTCGATTTATCATAAACATCAATCAGTTTTTCGCATAATTTCGGATCAGCATAACTTGAATATAAATCTCGAGCATGACTTAAAGATACGATCATTTCATTACTTTCTGCCATCGCATCATCCAAATATTTTTGGAATCCTTTCTTCTGGTGCTTTTTAGAATATCCCTCTGCTATAAGTCTCGGTATAGCCTTTGCCGACCTACGTAACTGATCTGCTAAATCATCCTGTTCTACCTTAGGGAGTTTTGGTACTATTTTACTGATCACCTCAATAGATGCTGCGTAAGTATTCTGATATACTTCTAAATCTCTGAAACTTCTTATAGGCTTATTCATTCGAGCTTCTATATCAATCATCGATTTCGATACGAGCTTCGCACCAATAACCGGTTTAATCTTATTTTATTATTACCCTTTGACAAAAAAAGCAAGATATTTAGTCTATCTTGCTTTTCATTAAAGGTTCTTTTATGTAAATTAAATCACCCAAAAATCGTTTATCGTTGTCGAAGCTCGTATCGAATCTCGTTTTGAGATACTTAATATTCGAGCTTCTATGTTCAAGCTTCGGGCATCGATACAAGCCTCGTCACCATTAGACAATATTCTTACTGTTTTTTAAATTACTTGGCCCATTTGTCAGCAGGTGTTTTAATACCATTATGATTGATAAATAAACTTCCATCACTTTGTTGCCTAGCAGCCCATGGCTGGGCTTCTGCGGTAAAAGAATTTGCATTTATAACTATAAACAATAAATTATAATCCCCTATCGGATTTGCCGGAACCCCCCATGTATTTTGCAGAACCACCAATGCTCCAGGAGGATCATCCGCATCATTTGCATATCTTCCACGTTCAGCCCTGAACATTTCCTGAGCTGCCCTCACTTGTTCTAAGGCCGTTTTAGCATCAGCCCTCCTTGCCCTTTGCATATAATTTGTGTAAACAGGGATTGCAATGGCAGCAAGTATTCCTACAATTAATACAACTGCTAATAATTCGATTAATGTGATGCCCTTTTTATTCATATGGACCCCATATTTATCTCTTTGGTATATAATTAGATTGGATAGTCGAAGCAGGATCCCAGTTCCACGTAATTGCGCCATCTGCTGTAGCTGTTGGGGTAAGGATTAATGTTCTTCCATTAACCTCAGTAGCAATCCTTGCAACAGTCACTGTAATTACGCCAGCTTGTACGTTCATGTCTGAAAATCTTGCCGTAGTGGTCCAATCTGGTAATGCAACTCCAAGGCTATTCCTTATCATACCTACAGGGACATTAGCTGGAAAGACCTCATTTTCCTGATAATAAGCTGCCACAGCACTTGCGACTACACTCATTGATTCTGATACCTCAGTGAGGCGTGCCTTGATAATATGCTGTTTCCCATACATAGAAACTGCAATTGCACCTAAAATACCAACAATTGCTATAACAACCAATAATTCGATGAGCGTAAAACCCATAATATTGTTTTTTTTTATATTCATAAGGAATAAAGAACTCCGCCCATAGGGCAGGGCTTTAAAACCCAAATTATCTAAACCCAAAATCGAGGTCCCGAAATCGATAGACCCCGACCCTGAATCAAGTTCAGGGGATTCAGGGCATGGTTCGGGATGGCAAAGAAAGAGAACAAAACCCTGTTGTCATGAACCTTGTGCCGAACTTGTTTCAATATTGTTTCAGCATCTGATTTAGTTTTTTTCTGCCTTCGGCAAACACACCTTTCCTTCCCTGCCTACCACAGGCAGGCACAGGACGGGGTTTTCAGGTGTGATCTTAATAAATTTTTGGAGAATTTAAACTCTTCCTAAAATATTTTAAAAATTCATAAAGGGAAGGTTTGTTTAGAAACCTCCCCTTATAATTTTTAAAAACATTATATTTTATCTCTTGGGAAGATACGTTGGTTGAATAGTCGAAGCAGGATCCCAGTTCCACGTAATTGCGCCATCTGCTGTAGTTGTTGGGGTAAGGATTAATGTTCTTCCATTAACCTCAGTAGCAATCCTTGCAACAGTCGCTGTAATTACTCCGGCGACTACAGTCATATTTGAAAATCTTGCTGTAGTGGTCCAATCTGGTAATGCAACTCCAAGGCTATTCCTTATCATACCTACAGGGACATTAGCTGGAAAGGCCTCATTTTCTTGATAATAAGCGGCTACAGCACTTGCGACATTACTCATCGAATTCGTAACTTCAGTGAGTTTCGCTTTTATCGTTTGCGCCCTATACATTGGGATAGCAATTGCAGCCAATATACCGATGATGGCTATGACGATCAACAACTCAATCAATGTGAAACCTTTTTGTCCTCTTTTTGGTAACATAATTTAAACCTCCTTTTTAGTTTATCTGGTTTGTTTAGTTCACTAAATAAATTTACCACCTAAATTTATTTAATTTTCCTTTTCTCCTGCTTTCTTCACCTCCTTAATAAAATTTTTTAAGTTTAATAAGCATAATTTATGCCAAATTTTAAAATCCTCCAGTGAATTAACAATATTGTTTAACTTTTTAATATCATTAATTATTTGTTCTGTTAAGATTTTATTGAGCAGAATCTGTCATAATTTAAGAAATTAAAATATCAAGATATAAGCACACTTTTTGTCTATTTAATGACAAAATTTGTTAATAAGGAAGCCAGGAATGCAGGAGAAAAACCGGAAGAATATTTATTACTGGCTTTTCAGGATTGATTGCATAATTTTTAAATATTCGTTGGGCTATGCCAAGAGCTTTTTCTTTTTAAGCCTCTGTTTGGGTGGGTTCTCCAAAAGGAATTACCCCTGTCTCGACCGGGTATCTTCCTCTATAGATATTATCGATAAAGACTACATCTTCATCAGAAAGATCGATGCTTAACTGTAATCGGTTAAATTCCTGCTTTCATGGATTCCTTATCCTACATATTCCATTATATATATCGCAATATCTCACCCTTTTTGATAGGGCGAGGATGGGGGCATAAATCAGTTTTCATATTCCTGGATTCCTGGCTTCCTTATTAATTTATTGAAAAATTTCTATTATTATTATATTCTTACAAATAAGAAGCCATAAATTTAGTTAACGAATTCATTCCAACTAATGATGAATCCAACTAAATCAAAACGTTTTGAAAGAGTGGTTAAGATTTCAATCATTGTCTTCATGATCTTCGTTACCAGCCTTATGGTATTGGGGATGGCATTCTATTTTTATTTTACCTATGATCTTCCAAGTATTGAAAGTTTAAAGAATTACAAGCCATCAACAGTTACAAAATTCTTTTCAGAAAATGGAGAAATCATCGGAGAGTTCTATATAGAAAAAAGGAGAGTCGTTCCTCTTGAGAGGATGCCAAACCATTTAATTCAAGCCTTTGTTGCAGGGGAGGATGCAAGGTTCTTTCAACATAAGGGATTAGATTATATGGCTATCCTGAGAGCTCTTTTCATGAACATCTTCTCTGGAGAGATCGTTCAAGGGGGCAGCACCATTACCCAACAGGTGGTAAAATCCCTCCTTCTCACCCCCGAAAAGAGTTTTGAGAGAAAGATCCGTGAGGCCATATTGGCCTATAAAATCGAAAAATACCTTTCCAAAGAAGAAATTCTTTATTTATATTTGAACCAGATCTATTTAGGACATGGGACGTATGGAGTCTCCATAGCAGCAGAAGATTATTTTGGAAAACCAATTGAAGAACTGAATTTGGAAGAGTCTGCTTTGCTCGCGGGGTTGCCCCAGGCCCCTAGTAAAAATTCCCCATACAGCCATCCTGAAAATGCAAAAAGAAGACAGGCCTATATTCTCAACCGGATGGTTGAGGAAGGTTTTATCTCTCCCCATGAATCATTAAAAGCTTTACAGAACCCCTTAAAAAACATAAGTAAACAGAAGACCCTTAATGAAAAAACCCCTCATTTCTTGGAATATGTCAGGAGATATGTCGAAGATAAATATGGCAAAGAGGCGTTGTATAGAAATGGCCTTCAAGTTCATACCACGATCGACCTCGATTTTCAGAGAATTGCCCAGGAGGCTGTGGAATCTGGATTAAAGGAAATTGAAAAACGACAAAAATACCCATCTGCGGATACGCTCACACCCTTGGAGGGATCGCTGGTCTGTTTCGATTTAGAAAGTGGATACATCAAGGCCATGGTAGGTGGAAGAGATTTTAAAAAGAGTCAATTCAATCGAGCCACGCAGGCCCGCAGGCAAACGGGTTCTGCCTTTAAGCCCATCGTCTATGCATCCGCCCTGGATAAAGGTTATACCCCTGCCTCCGTCATTGTGGATTCTCCCGTTATTTTTGAATGGGGAGATAGAAAATGGAAACCTAAAAATTTTGAGGGTATGTTTTCTGGACCGACCACCTTGAGAAATGCCCTCACCCGTTCTGTCAATGTCGTTACGGTGAAGATTGCTCAAGATGTAGGCTTAGATTACATCAAAGATTATACCAGAAAATTGGGAATCTCCTCTCCTTTACAAAACGATCTTTCCATGTCCCTTGGTTCTTCCAGTATCTCGCTTTATGAATTAACAAAGGCCTATGCGGTATTCGCCAATCAAGGGAATATCTTTAAACCCATCTTTATCAAAAAAATTTTGGATAGAGATGGTAATTTAATAGAAGAAAACCTCCCTCTCTTCTATCCTAAAGAATCACCCGATGAAGAACAAGTCCTCACCCCACAGACGGCCTATCTCATGACCTACCTTTTAGAGGGGGTCGTTCAAAATGGGACGGGTTGGAGAGCCAAGGCGATTGGAAGACCTGTAGCAGCCAAAACCGGGACGACCGACCAATTTTTAGACGCCTGGTTTATCGGTTATACTCCAAAATTTATCACAGGAGTATGGGTGGGATTTGATGAAGAGAGATCTCTCGGTGAGAATGAGACAGGTTCTCGTGCCGCATCCCCAATCTGGGTTGCTTTCATGTCAAGGATTTTGAAAGACAGACCGTTTAAGGACTTTCCCATTCCAGAAGGGATTGAGTTTATGAAGATCGATCCGAATACAGGCCATATCAGTTTAGGAAGGGAGGGAATCCTTGAATGTTTCAAGGAAGGGACAGGCCCAGACCAAACAATTCCCTCTCAATTAAAGACCACTACGGACTTCTTCAAATTCGATTTTAATTTTTCGACAAAAAGCAGATAACTATCCTGAAGTGAATAGGACTCTTTGACAGGAAATTGATTACAATTTTCGAAAGACGAGAATATGAGAAGGAAGGAATGCCGTTTGAGGAAAATTGAACAAAGCAAATACCGGATCAGCTAATTTCATCAGGAAGCCAAAGATATCTATTAGCCTCTTTCTCATTCTGGAATCCGTATCTCCCAGCCATGATTTTATTCCAGTGAATAAATCTTTTTTTCGAAATACATTATTCAGACATACAGCATCCGGCAACGCTCTTGAAATTTCCCAATAGGTACATCCCCTGAATCCCTTGGATAACAGATCTTCCTTAGATTGGTCAATGAGAACCCGGCGAGAAAAATGGCGAGCAATAAAAATGGCTATATCGAGAGGTAAATAGTTGACGAAAAATAGATTCGAGGTGTGAAATTCTTTAACCCATAATCTATTGGGTGTACCAAAAATGATCAGCAATCCACCATTTCTTAAGACCCTCCATAACTCTTTCAGAACAAACACTCTTTGATCTGGAAGAACATGTTCTATAATAGCCTGAGCCCACACAATATCAAACTCCCCATCAGTAAAAGGCATACAATAGTTGCCATCAATGTATTCAATCTTTACCAATTGGTAGCCATTTTGAAAAAAATCATTCAATCTTGACTTTGCAATATCTAAAAGTGTTTCGTCGACCTCTACACCCACTACATCAGTTGCACCACATCTCAAGAAATTTAAACTGGAAGCCCCTGCCCCGCATCCGAAGTCAAGCATTTTCTTATGTGAAAGCACGATGCCGAATTCTTTTAATAAAATCTTTATTTTCCTTTGTAGGTAATTGGAATTTTCGCTTCGCTCTATCTCGTCTCTGAAATATCGTCCTTTCCTTAAAGCAATCTTTTTTAATGTATAGAATGACAATTGAGTTTCGAGCTCACTATATTGACAATGGTATGGACCTCCCGGCATGACATGATTCCCTTTGATACATACCTTTCTCGAGACTCCAGTATCTTTTACATAAACCTCTAAATCTTGAAAGGCTGTGGGGAGTTTTACATAATCTTCCAACCTCTTTGTATCTTCCATGTTTAATACCTCGTAGGATACCTCAGACAATATGCTTTTTTAACCTAAATATCATGTTTAGCCATTACAAGTCCATAAAAAATCAGGGCCTTTGTCCCGCTATTGAAGATGCGGTATTCAGCCCTGTCGATTTCAAAAGATTGGTGCCGAAGAGGGGATTTGAACCCCTACGGGAGCAATTTCCCACTAGACCCTGAATCTAGCGCGTCTACCAATTCCGCCACTTCGGCATGTACAATCCAATCGATTGAAAATTATATTCTATTATTTTATATTTTTTGATACAAAGTCAAGTAGTCAGTCACTGGAATAATGGAATGATGGAATAATGGGAAATAAAAAGATAAGGTTTTTAGTCGATTATTTTAAACCCAACATTCCAATATTCCAACATTCCAGTATTCCAATCCTCTGATTAATCATATGGAAATCATCAAAGGAATTGAAAACTTAAAGACCCCTCTCAGGAACCCTGTGGTCACCCTGGGAAACTTCGATGGTGTCCATTTAGGGCATCAGAAGATCTTTGAGAGGGTAAAGGAAGAAGCCTCAAAACTTCAAGGAGAAGCGGTCATCATTACCTTCGAACCCCACCCCCTCAAAGTGCTCGCACCTGAAAAGTTCTTACCTCTGCTCACGCCCTTTAGAAAAAAAATGATGTTGATCGAGAAATCCGGGATCGAGACCGTACTCTGTATTGATTTTTCATTGGCTTTTTCAGAGATTTCCCCTTTCGAATTTATCAAAAACATATTGGTGGGAAAAATAAAAGTTAAGAAAGTCGTCATTGGATACAATTATCATTTCGGTAAGGGACAAAGAGGAGATGCCCAAACCCTAAAGGATGCAGGGAAGGTTTTTGATTTCGAAGTGGAGGTCATGGAACCGTTAAAAGTTGGCCAAACCATCGTCAGCAGCTCAAAGATAAGAGAATTCATTAAAAACGGGCAGGTCGAAGAGGCCTCAACGCTGTTGGGAAGAGATTATCCTATCATAGGAAAAGTGGTCAAGGGTTCAAGAAGAGGACAGACTCTGGGTTTTCCAACGGCAAACTTAGAAATTTCAGACGAATTATACCCACAAAAAGGGGTCTATGCAGTAGATGTGGTATGGAATCACCGACACTTTAATGGACTCGCCAATGTCGGTTTGAATCCCACCTTCCTTCCTGCACGGGGGGAGAAGGAAGGCCGTTTTTCGTTAGAGGTCTATATTATAAATTTTAATCAGGAGATCTATGGGGATGAAATTCAGGTCAATTTTAAAAAGAGGATCCGAAATGAAATTCGTTTCGATTCGCCATCCCACCTGATCGAACAAATCCAAAAAGATATTGAATGGGCGCAGGAAAATATCTTTTCCAGACATGAACGATGAAAATCGTTTCTCGGTTAGGGTTATGCGGCCCGTTTGGTCCAGGGACAAAAGGTTAGGTTTGAGATTTCATCGAAACTCGTTCGTCGGTGAGGAAGCTTGTATGGAAGCTGGAAACAAGAAAATCGAGTATCAAGACTGGCGCTGAAAGTAACCCCCCTTCATCCCCCCTTAACTTAAGGGGGGAATAGAGAGGGGTTATCTAATGAACCAACTTACCCAACCTCCCCCATCTGATTTTGTCCAGCAGGTTTTGTGCGTACCAATTCAAAGAAAAATAGATGATAAAGGCTTTTCCCTTGACTGCATTGATATTGACGAAACCCCAGAAACGGCTGTCCTGACTATTTTCACGATTATCCCCTAAAACAAACAGAGAATCTTTTGGAACAATATAGGGGCCAAACTTCTCCACCGGCTGAAAGTATTTTTTTAAATCGCTCTGTTCCATATGATGTCCCCATGGATCATCAATCAATTTATCATTGATATATATTTTATTGCGAATGATCTCCACCTTTTCTCCTTCCGTTCCAATCACTCTTTTGATAAAATCCTTCGAACGGTCTTTTGGAAAAATGAATACAATAATATCTCCTCTTTTAGGGCTCTTATATTGAAACAATTTGGTATTGGTAAAGGGAATTTTTATCCCGTAAATAAATTTGTTAACGAGGATGTGGTCCCCCACCAGTAAGGTAGGCTCCATCGAACTGGATGGAATTTTAAAGGCCTGAATAATAAAGGCCCGTATAAAAAGGGCGATAAGAATCGCAATGACAATCGGCTCTAAATATTCTTTAATAAATTTTTTCTTTCCCATTCTCTCCTCTTCTTTCACTCACACCCCTTCTCCCGTTGAGTGGAAAGGACCAGAGGGATCGGTGGTGCCCCCATCGTAACAAACTTCTTTATAAACCTCAGGCCTTCGATCTTTGAAGAAAGGCCATTCTTTCCTTATCCTTTCGATGGTTTTTAAATCGATGTCGATTAAAGCGATGCCCTCTTTCATCCCGGTGGGGTTATCCATAAATTCCCCTTCCGGGGAAATACAGAAGGACCTTCCATAAAAATCCTGTTTTTCTTCACTCCCTACACGATTCACCCTAAAAATGTAGATGCCGTTTGAGATCGCATTGCTCGAAATGACCGTTTCCCATTTCTTCTGGGAGGCAAAGGCAGCTGCCGTAGGAGAAAAGATGATCTGGGTTCCTTTCAATGCCAATATTCTTGACCCTTCCGGGAAGAAATTATCCCAACAAATCTGAACGCCGATGATAGCAAATTTCGTTTTAAAAACAGGAAACCCAAGGTTTCCAGGAGAAAAATAGTATCTTTCTTCCCAAAGAGGAATTTGGGGAACATGAATCTTTCTATAGGCTCCCAAAATTTTTCCCCCTGCATCGATGATCACTGCGGAATTATAAAAAACCTTTTCTTCCATTTCAAAAATAGGGCAGACCAAAGCCACTCCATTTTCTTTTGCCAATTTCTGCATTTTCAAAATAGTGGGGCCGTCCATCCTTTCTGCAAAAGAAAAATGACTTTTATTCATCTCTTTTGGAAACCAGTGGGTCGTGAATAGTTCTTGAAAACAGATGATATTGGCACCCTTCTCTATTGCAATCTGGGCAAATTTTATTGCCTTTTCAATGTTTCGTTCTTTTTCCTCGCAACAAGATATTTGAATTCCTGCTAATTTTACCAATGGTTCACCTCTCAGGATGAATTAAAACCCTGAAAATGCTAACAAAGTTAAGATGAGGTGTCAAGGTACTATGGTGAAAAATATTCACTATTGCTTTTTTCCCCATTAACTTTATAATGTTATTGGATATTTTCCTTTTTTGATTTATGAAAATGGAAATAAGCGATGCGAATCTTAGTGATTGAAGATGAGAAAAAAGTAGCTCAATTTATAAAAAAAGGCTTGGAAGAAGAACATTATGCTGTGGATACAGCCTACGACGGAGAAATGGGCCTCTATCTGGCTGAAGTGAACGAATATGATCTGATCGTTCTTGATCTGATGATCCCCAAAATCGACGGATTAGAGGTCTTAAGGAGGATCAGGGAGAATAGAAACAATGTTCCTATATTAGTTCTGACAGCAAGAGATACGGTAGAAGATATTGTCAAAGGATTGGATGCTGGATGCGATGATTATTTAACCAAGCCCTTCGAATTTATTGAATTTTTAGCAAGAATACGGGCTCTTTTGCGTCGTGAAAGAATAGATAAGGAACCCACTCTGAGAATAGCTGACTTAACCCTCTCTCTCGTAAACCATAAAGTCATGAGGGGAGGAAAAGGGATAGAGCTTACCAGCAAGGAGTATGCCCTGTTAGAATATTTTATGAGAAATCCGGACAAGGTGCTTACGCGGACGATGATCTCCGAACATGTCTGGGATTACCATTTTGATTCTATGACCAATGTGATCGATGTCTATGTCAACTACCTACGAAAAAAAATTGACAAGGGTTTTGAACCAAAACTGATCCATACCATTCGAGGGGTTGGT
>JBFMAE010000217.1:0-9632 GCA_040756085.1 Thermodesulfobacteriota bacterium
AGATACTGGATATTTATAATAGGGAAAAAGTGATGTTCCCCTGTCTGTTCACCTATCTCATTTCGATGCCTCTCCTCTCATTCTCCACAACCCTTCCGATGTTTATCCTCATCGCAGTGATCTGGGGGATCGGCAATGCTTTCCTCTACCCCTCTTTGTTGGCTTACGCCCTTGATCAGGTGGATTCTTCCCGGGGCCCAGCCATGGGGACGTTCACAGCCGTAGCAGATCTGGGGTCTGGCATGGGTTCGGTAATCATGGGCATCGTCCTTCAATTAACCAGTTATCCAATCATGTTTCTCTGCCTGGCGCTCACCGGTCTCATCAATCTCCTATATTTCTATTATTTCGTTAGAAAAAAACCTCAAAACCTTTCCTCACCAATAGAGGGAGGGCCTGCCTGCTGCAGGCAGGGATAGTGGGGAGGGGAGCAATATGCCTATCTATGAATACCGATGTGAAGATTGTGGCAGAATCTCTGAATTTCTTTTCATCAAAACCGAGGAGATTTTTGTCCCGCAATGTAAACGATGTAAAAGTAAAAAGATGTCCCGGGTCCTTTCGAAGGTGAGAGTAATCCGCTCGGAAGAGAGCAGAATGGAAAGCCTGGCCGATCCATCGAAATGGGGCGATCTGGACGAAAGAGATCCGAAGAGTATGGCTAAGTGGATGAAGCGGATGGGAAAGGAGTTGGGCGAAGATATGGAAGGAATGGATGAGGAATTTGATAAGGCACTGGAGGAAGAGATGACTTCAAAGCCAGAAGGAGATTTGGAAGATTAAGATTTCATATCTTACTTTCCATTTCGGGTATCCCTGAAATCATTAGGAATTGATCTTTCGCTGTATTTCTGATAAATTACCAACCAAATCAATGCTTTGCCTTTTATGACTTACGCTTTACGATTCACGAACCACGAGTCACGCTTCATGGTTATAGGAGGACAATTGAAAGGTGAGGAGAGTTAATGAATGATAAAATGTCAAAAGACAGATTCTTGATTCCTATTGAGCGTATTGAGCGGTTGATACTTCTGATTCGTGGTCACAAAGTTATGTTGGATTCCGATCTTGCGGAACTCTATGGGGTGACAACCAAAAGACTGAATGAACAGGTAAGGCGTAATCTTTCCAGGTTTCCGGAAGATTTCATGTTTCAATTAACAGAGTCAGAGATTCACCTTTTGAGGTCGCAATTTGCGACCTCAAAGGAAGGGCGAGGAGGGCGGCGTTACCTACCTTATGCGTTTACTGAGCAAGGTGTAGCAATGCTTTCAAGTGTATTAAATAGCGAGAGAGCCATCAAGGTTAATATTTAGATCATGCGGGCATTTGTCAGGCTCCGGCAAGTACTTTCCACAAACAGGGAGCTTGCTAAAAGGTTGGATGAACTCGAAAGGAAATACGATACCCAATTTAAAGTGGTATTTGATGCCATTCGGGAATTGATGAGACCGCCGGAACCCGAACCGCCAAAGAAGCGAATAGGTTTTCTAGTTGAAGAACCGCATGTGCCGTACAAATCATCGAAAGGATTGAAAATTCGAAAAAGGTGACGAGGCTCTCTCCGCAACAGCGTTAGAATGGTTCTTGTTTTGGAGTTACTCCTTGCGCCATGCTTTTTCACGATTCACAAATCACGAGCCACGAGTCGCGAATCACGGTTGTTGTTGAACATCAGAACCATTGAAAGGTTGGGGTAGGTGAGGAGGGTGTTGAAAATCGTACCTAAAAGAGGTACAATCGTACCCACAATGAATACATTGTCTGAAACCGATAACCTATCCAAGACTCTGTTTAGTAAGACCCGTCGGGCAGTTTTATCCTTACTTTACAGCCATGTGGACGATGCTTTCTATCTGCGCCAAATCGTTCGTGCCGCCGGAGTTGGACTGGGGGCAGTGCAAAGAGAATTAAAGCAGCTTTCAAGCGCTGGAATCATTCAGCGCATCGTCCGTGGTCATCAAGTCTATTACCAGGCGAATCCCAGATGTCCTGTATTTGAAGAACTGAAAACCTTAGTCGTCAAGACGGTTGGGGTGGGGGCCGCACTCCAAGCTGCGTTGGCCCCTTTGAGTGACCGCATCCATGTGGCTTTTGTCTATGGATCCATCGCACGCAGCGAAGAACGCCTGGATAGCGATGTGGATCTCCTGGTTGTGGGCAAGGTAACCTTTGCCGAAATTGTCTCATCCCTCAGAGAGGCTCAAAAGACCATTGGCCGGGAGATCAACCCAACCGTTTATCCTCCTACAGAGTTTCGGTCAAAACTGGCGGCAGGGCACCATTTCCTCAACGCTGTCTTAAGAGGACCAATGTTGTTTCTCATCGGAGACAAACGTGAGCTTGCAAGACTGGCTAAAAAACCGCTGGCTCATTGAACACCAAACGAGTCGCCAGGAGATTTTGGACTTGCTAAGCATGGCAGATCGCGACCTGGCCCAATGCCGAACCCCCAATCTCAGTCCAGACTGGCAACTAAATATCGCCTACAACGCGGCGTTGCAAGCCGCAACCGCTGCTCTGGCTACTGCTGGTTATCGGGTTGCGAGGGAGGCCCATCACTACCGGGTGATTCAATCGCTTGCTTATACCATCAAGGCCGACGAAAGCCTCATTGCTCAACTAGATAAATTCCGAAAGAAAAGGAATATAGGCAGCTACGAACGGGCAGGTGCTGTATCTGAGCAAGAGGTAAAGGAAATGGTTACATTGGCCAAAGATCTAAGGGACAAGGTAATCTCTTGGCTCAAGAAAAACCATCCGGAGCTTCTATAAAGAAGCGAATGGGCTTTTTGTTTTTTGGTGGTGATCTATTTAATGATTTACGGACACGAATCACGATTCACGGTTATAGGAGAACACTGAACAATTAAAAGGTGAGGGCGAATGAAAAGCGTAGACACGACACCAAGCTCCAAAAGATTGAGCCCAGGGTCTGAGTCTATCGCATGGCACAACGAAAACGTGTTCCGAGGATGAAGATTTTCTTGATAGACCTAATTAAAGTTTCGAGGGCTGACATCGTTGGACATTGAATTTTTTGCGTTGGGATAAATGACATGAAATATCAAGAAAGAAAAGCAGTTGATAAAGAAGGCAAGGAAATCATCTGGAAACATCCTGGAGGTAAATTAAGAAGGCTTGGCCCGACATCATTAACAGATACTGAACTTCTAACGGTAATCCTTGGTTCAGGGAGCGCTGGTCGGCCAGCAGAGGAAATTGCAGGAGAAATCATTAGCAAATATTATTCTCTGCCAGGGTTGATGGGAAAGACAATCAGTGAATTAATGACCATCAAGGGATTAAAGGAGGTGAAGGCAACACAAATAGCTGCAGTTTTTGAAGTTGCGCGCAGGATTATTAAGGCGTTGGAAAGGGAGTAGCATGTCAGAGTTTGAAACCAAGATTCCGGTCATAGAAAAATCTGGGCTGAACCACTTGAACAGACAGATCCCGCCTTTGGCCCACACCCCTATGTATAACTGGCATAAATTCTGGTCAAGAAAAACTTGGAATGTAGTAGGTGAGTACATCAAAACATATTCTAAAGAGGGGGAGATAGTATTCGACCCCTTTGCTGGAAGTGGTGTTGTAGCTGCAGAGGCGTTGAAAAATAAGCGAAGGGTAATCATTTGTGATCTCCTCCCTATTGCTACAGAAATTGCACGCTTAACCATTAAACCTGTCTCAGAAAATGAACTTTTTAATGCTTTCAAGAAAGTTGAGTCAAAAGTGAAAGACAAAGTTCTTAATCTCTATAAAACAAGATGCCGAAAATGTGGGGTATCATTCCCTTTTACTTGCTCAATCTGGGAAAACAACACAATGGTTGAAATTCGTTATCAAAGTTGTCCTCAATGTGGAGATAAAAGAGAAAAAGAGACTCCTCCAACAAAAGAAGATTTCGATTTAATAACCTTCCTTCAGAATAAGAAAATTAAAGAATGGTATCCAAAGAATCCATTTTATTATCCTGATGGCACACCATTTATGAAAAAAGAAAAATACGAATCACTTGATGAGCTGTTTACGAGGAGAAATCTTCAGTCATTGGCTTGGCTAATGGAAGCCATTGAAGAAGAAATTAATAAGGACCTAAGAGATTTCTTGAAGATCGCTTTTAGCTCGATGGTGCATTTGTGCTCAAAAATGGTGCCAGCTATAAGCCCAACGCCAGGAAGTCATCAAACTTCATTCAGTTCAACCTGGACTCAGCACAGTTATTGGTATGCAGATCGTTTCATGGAGCAAAATGTCTGGAAGTTATTTGAGAGTGCTATAAATGGGCATCAGGGCCTTATTAAAGCTAAGATCGAATCAAATAAGTATTTTCAGAATGTTAAATTCGCGAATAATTCCAAAGAGGTATTTGATGGAAAGTCTGATATATATATTCATACAGGTTCTGCCTTGGAATTAATGGAAGTAATGCCCAAGAATGTAATAGATTACATTTTCACTGATCCGCCTTATGATTCATCCATTCAGTATGGAGAGCTTGCCTATCTCTGGACTGTTTGGCTGAAAAAGGATGAAGGTTATTTAGACTATCTAATCTCGAATGAAGTTATTCATAACGAGAAGCAACATAAAGATTTTGGTGTTTACCACGGGTTACTCTCAAGAAGTTTTCGAGATATGTTTGAGGTTCTAAAACCTGGAAGATATTTGACTGTAACATTCCACAATCCAACCTTTAAAGTCAGAAATGCCACTATCAGAGCAGGTGTATTCGCGGGGTTTGAATTTCAGAAAATACATCATCAACCGCTTGGCCAGGTCTCAGCAAAAGCAATGATGCAACCGTTCGGTTCAGCCCAAGGCGATTTTTATATTAGGTTTTACAGACCAATGCTTGATGAGAGTGTTTCTCAACCTGAAGAGATTGATGAGAAGAGATTTGAGAAAATAGTTGTTGAGACAACGATTGCTCTTTTAGCTGAACGTGCTGAGGAGACTCCTTATACTCAAATAATAAACTCTATCGATCCTGTTCTTGCTAAGAATGGATACTTCTCAAGCCTTGAAACAGGACTTGATGTTAAAAAAGTTTTAGAAAAACATTTGGGAAAAGAATTCATCTTAGTAGATTCGAAAATAGGTGGAGCCACTGGGAAATTATGGTGGTTAAGGGAGCCTAACAAATACATTAAGTATGATATCCCACTTTCAGAAAGGGTTGAGGAAACGGTATATCGTGAACTTCTAAGCAAAGGCAGGGTGACTTTTACGCAGGTTTGGGATGCGGTCAGTACAAAATTTCCAAACTCTCTAACATCCGATAGTAGCAGTATAATGGATGCCTTGGTGCAATACGCGAGGAAAGTCCCCGGTGGATTTTGGATGTTGAAACCGGATTATTCTGCCCGCCAAAGTCAGCATAATGAAGTTCTCGCGCTTTTGGCCGAGGTGGGCAAAAGTTTAGGTTTTAAGATTTGCATTGGTAAAAAAGAACAATCTGGATTTGCAGATGGTATAGCGGGGTCCAAAAAACTTTCTGAATATGTAAATGCCAATCTCGGTAGGATTACAAATGCAGAGAATAAAAAAATTATTCAGGGAATAGATCTCCTATGGATAAAAAGCAATAGAATTGTGAGCTCGTTTGAAATTGAGTTTTCAACGTCGATGACAAGCGCATTAGTTAGAGGATCAAACATTGATTCAAAGGTTCCAAAATACTTAGTCATCCCAGAAGAGAGGGAAGAACAATTTAGAAGGAAACAAAAGTCACCCATGTTCTCAGAACGGTTCGAAAAAGATAACTGGAAGTTATTGTTTTTTGATTCCATCAGGCATTCATATAAGAAGTTAAAATCAAAGCAGCTTGAGTTGGACTCAATTATTAATAAAAAGGGGCCAATAGCAATGCGTCCTGATATAAAAAATAACAAACAAATGAATTTGTTTTAAATTGTATTTTGATGCTGAGGTAAAGAATATGGGGCCACAAATTAAAATTCCAATTAAACAGAAAAATTAGAGATGGGTTTCAGTTTTTTTACCATCCATTCTCGATAAAGCCTTCAAAGGAGAATTGTGAAGTGAACAAACAGACACTTTTAGTCTATCAAAATATTGAAAACATTTCCTGGGAAGCCTTGGAGAAATGTCAAAAAGTCAAAGGGGTCTTATATCTTGAATCTTCAGGACTCTTTGTATATTGAAGAAAGGTATTCTTATTAGATTTCACATATAGGAAGTAAGATCAATTGTTTAATTAATGGCATATTTTTGCTTCTACATTTAAATATTTACTATTTTAGACCTTGTATTTCTAATTAAATTTATGTTAGTTTAATGAAGTCGAAAATGGAGGTAAACATGTCTTTGATTCCTGAGATCGATGGTTCGTCTATTGTTCTTTTGGGGGCGTTTAATCTCGCTATTTTCCATCCCCTTTGGTTTAAAATCAATCAACTGATTAGGCCTGAGGAAGCAGATGCGGCTAAACTCGAAGTGACTCATCCAGCGGTAAGTATTTTCTCTCTTGAGTGGTTTAAACTTCAGGTAGAAATGGAACGTTTTGTTGTAGAAACAACGGATAAAGCAAACTTCGGTCCAATTTCTGATTTGGTACTCGGAACTTTTTCTATTCTTGATCATACACCTGTCCGGGCACTGGGGATTAACCGGATGATGCATTTCAAGATGGAATCGATAGAAGAATGGCACGCTTTTGGCCATATGCTTGCACCAAAAGATGTCTGGCATGGGATAATGGATCGGCCGGGACTTAGATCGTTAACAATGGATGACCCGAGAGATGACCCAGCAGGCTACATCCGGGTGAGGATCGAACCTTTGAATCGAGTCGACCCTGGAATTTTTATCGAAGTAAACAATCACTATGAGATAAAAGAAAATAGTGTCCAAAATATGTTATATATATTAAAAAGTTCATGGAAAGATGTTCTTCTTAAATCTGAGAATATTGCTAATCATCTTATAAGAAGGGGGTAGTATGCAAGATTTAGCAAAGCGTTTTGTTGCTGAACAGCAAAAAGAAGTTGCCGATTATTTTATTGACAAGGATATTAAACCAGTCAGAGAAGGAAATGGTGGCCAATTAAGTACTATTGCATCGGCAGTCTCAACGGAAGCGCCAGCAAAGTTAGGGCTGTCAGCATCACCTGTTGTAGTCTTACCCGGGCCATTTAGGCCCCGACATCGTTTCAAGGTATTACAACAATTCGAAGGAACCGTTTTGGAAATTTCTGGAGATGAATGCCTTGCTCATGTAAGAGATTTAACAAATCCAGAATTCATAGAAGAAATAACATTCTCAATCGAAGAAATTTCAGAGTCAGATCGCAGTATAGCTGTTCCGGGTGCCATCTTTTACTGGGACATAGGCTACCAGGATCGTATTGATGGACAGCGTCTTAGAGTTTCTTCAATCCGATTTCGACGTATCCCAATGTGGAAAGAAAAGGATTTCGCCTCCTCGCGAAAAGAAGCCGAACTGATAAGTGAAAGCCTTGGCTGGAAACGTTAATTCCCCGCCCTCCTTTGACGAGATCGAGATTTCCATTTTTGGCCCTGGGATTGGTGAGTGTATTACTGTTCACTTAGGTCAAAATCAATGGATGATCGTTGATTCATGCTTGGATAGAAATACCAGGACCCCGATTGCCCTTCAATATCTTCAAGAACTTGGTGTTAATATTGCTACTGATGTCAAGCTTTTCATTATTACCCACTGGCATGACGACCATATACGAGGGGCTTCTAGTATTCTTGCCTCTTGCCATAATGCTAAATTTATATGTTCTGATGCGCTTTCGTTGTGAAGAATTTGTTCAGTTCGTGAAGATATATAGCCAACGGGGTTTTTTAGACAATTCTGGTGTAGATGAGTTTAATCGCCTCTTCGGAGTGTTGAAAGAGCGTGCGGTTCACGTTAAGCCAGATTTAAGAGATCCAGGATGGGCAGTCGCTGATCGTAGGCTCCTATATATCCCCAAGGATAATGGATCATTCAATGCGGAGGTATATGCTTTATCGCCTTCTGATGCAGCAATAACGTTAGCTTTAAGAGAAATTGGTGAGTTACTAATACCAAAGGCGAAGACACCTAAAAGAAGAGCTATTGCACAGAGGCCCAATCATGTTTCAGTGGCTTTGTGGGTAGTCGCTGGAAACCTACATATTCTTTTAGGCTCCGATCTTGAGAATTATCCAGATAATCGCTTGGGTTGGCTAGCAATAGTTCTTTCAAGAAATCGACCTCGCGGGCACGCATTTGTAGTTAAGGTCCCACATCATGGCTCTTCGAACGCTTATTGTAAAGAAATGTGGCATGAAATGGTTGTCCCTAATCCTATCGCGCTATTAACGCCTTTCGCGAGTGGGGTAAGCCCCTTACCAAAGGAGATGGATGTCGCCAAAATCCGAACCCATACCTCACAAATCTACTGTACTGGCCTTCCATCAGGATGGAGACCCCCTAGGCGAGATTCAGCTGTTGAAAAAACGATTAAAGAATTTGTTCGAAGTCGTCGGCTGGTATATGGGCCAATGGGCCAGGTTCGAGTACGAATTCCTATCACACAAGGAGTTGACAAGTCAAGAATAGAGCTTTTTAATGGGGCATAACCAATCTGAATTTAGGAATTCAAGGCTCTAAGTCAGACTTCCAAATTGCATTTAGTCTTTTTGGAAGACTGCGGCGTCATCCATAAAAAAGTTGGCTATTCCAAAAGGAGAAATTGAGGGACGTCCATAAATTCATAAATTTCTTTCAAGTGGTGGCATCCCTAAAAAAGTTGGCCCTGCTCTGAAGCATGGCGCTAAAAGCATAGCGCGAGGGGGAAAGATTTAAAGCAAAGCAGTCACTTCTGACTTCATTTTGAAGTCAAGAACTCCAAAGGTCCTGACTGAATTCTTCAGTCAAATGTAGAGGGCCTGGGATTAGGCTTGCAATCTTGCAATTCAGGAAGACCGGGGGCCAAACTTAGAGGAAAGGATAGATTGTGAATCGGGAGCGGCTTGAAAAACTTGCTGCGGACAAACGATTCATCGCAGGAATCTATAATTATTGTGACCGATGGTGTGAGCGTTGTCCTCAAACCCTCCGCTGTTTGAATTTCTCGCTTTTGGAAGAGGAATTTTCAGATCCCCAAGCGCGGGATATTAGGAATGAGGAATTCTGGAATAAATTGTCGGTAATTCTGAGGGAAACTCTGGAGTTGCTAAGGGAGAGTGCGAAAAAATGGGGGGTAGAACTCGAGACGTTGGATTCCACAGATGATATAGAAAATATGAAGGCGAAGGATGCGGCTATGGAAAACCATCTATTATGCCGCGCCGCCAAGAGCTACAGCAAAATGGTGGAAGATTGGTTCAGAGGAAGAGAAACGCTCTTCTTTGAAATGGCTGCCGCCGCAAGAGAGGGAGTAAGTTTCGAGGAAGCCATTGAGGTGATCCGGTGGTACCAATACTTTATCTGTGCTAAAGTCATGCGAGCTGTCCGGGGAAGGATCGAGGAGGAAGAAGAGGGATACGATGAATTCCCAAGTGATTCGGATGGTTCGGCCAAGATTGCACTCATCGCCATTGATCGTTCGATCGGTGCCTGGGCAGTGATTCAACACTATATTACCGATGGTGATCAGGGAGTGATC
>JBFMAE010000217.1:9642-13706 GCA_040756085.1 Thermodesulfobacteriota bacterium
CGTCGAGGAAACATTCCCCAGGGCGAGGTCATTTATTCGGCCCGGATTCGACGAAATCGACGTAAACGGATAGGACCAGGCAAACAATCGGAATCTGGGGTCATCCATAAAAAGTTGGCCCAGCCACTTAATCTCATAGAGCACGGGGCATCCATCCTTCGAAGTCGCCTACTGCGGAGGACAGGTAGCGCATAACATAGAGAGGATTTCAGATTTTAGATTGCAGCTTAGCAAAAAATAGAACCTCGGTCTCAAGGGTTGTATTATTAACTTGACATAGATAAAATTCTATGAGATTTTTGTGCCAATATGAAAGAGGGAACCCTCTCTATGAGTACCCGAAAAGGAAGTGCAACCAAAGAAGATCTGCAAAATTTTAAGGAAGAGATTGTTCATCAATTCCATATCATTTCTGAGGATGTTATTAGCCAGGTGAAGCAAGTCACGGAAGGTGTTGCAAATGTCAATGAGAAATTGGATAGAACTCGCGAAGAACTGAAGGCTGAAATTGACAACAAGATCCAGCCAGTCGCTCAGGCAGTAGTTAGCCTCAGTGAGCAACTCGATAAGACTCGTCAGGACTTAAAAGCTGAAATCCAAGAAACGAGACAAGAGGTATTGGCAGCCGTCAAATTCTCATATGCGGAACTGGATAAACGTATTACAACCCTCGAAAAGGAATTTCTCGAACTCAAACACCGTGTCGAAAAAATAGAGAACCGGTCCATTTCCTAACCTTAATACAAAATACTTTCCTTATTTCAAAGTAAGGTGCCCTTCATAAAAAAGTTGGCCCAGATTTCTCCGGCGAAACCTTCCGCGTCCTTAAGGAAAAGAAAGTGGAGAGTATTGCGAATACCGCACCCGCCGTCTGGTTTTGAGGAGAGATCTGGGGGATATCCATAAAAAGTTGGCCACGTTCAAATGTGGAATGCGGAATATTCAAAAATAGTTCAAAAGTAATTGGGGACGGATTCGTACTTTGAATGATGGTAATAGCCTCGATCTCCCTGCCGCAATCTTCCGTTTATAAAGGAGAGATTCATAAAATTTATAAAAATACGAACTACTTCAATCTTTTCCTTTTAAGAATTCGATGGCACTGGCGGCATAGATTTTGGCTGTAAGCTCAAGATCCTCAACAGAAACCCACTCGTCCTTTTGATGGGGGATCATCCATTTGCCAGCACCCAGGGTGACGATGGGAATTCCTGCCCAAGCAGACAGGAAGGTGCCATCCGTCGCACCCGGGACGCCATCGTAAATCGGTTCCTGACCAGTGATGGACCGGATCGCTTTTGAAACGGCCTGGACAATCGGTTCGTCCCGAGAGGTCTTGGTCCAGGGACGATCTTCGAAAACATGGAGTTTCGTCTGAAACGAGATTCCTTTCGAAAGCCCTTTTCCGAGACTCTCTCGGACCTCCCTCAAAGGACCGGCATGGAGGCTGGCATTGACCGCCATCTCTTCCTCCCGGACAATATCCTCTAACTGTTTCTTTAAAGTTTCATGGGACTGCCCGGGAATGGTCCGGATGTCCAATAACGCCCTGCACTGGGAGGGAACCACATTGAGCTGCGGTTCTCCTTTCACAGGTGCCTGAAGAACAGTAGGCGTAATGCTTGGAAATCCTAAAAAGGGATCCTTTCCCAATCTCTCAATCTCCTCCTCTTCTAACTGTCTGATCTTTTCCAGGATCGATACCATCGGAGGGATGGGATTGAGACCCACTAAGGGCATGGCTCCATGGCTCATCTTTCCGATTGTGGTCAGTTCAGCCCGGAGAGCTCCTTTCTGGGTGATACAGAGATGGTTATCCACCGGCTCGCAGATGATGGCTGCGTTGACACCGCTGGCCCAACCCTGGCGAATAAAATGTTTTACCCCGCTCATCATCCCTTCCTCATCGACCAGTATTCCTAAAAGGATTTTTCCCTTGAAAGGAATATCCGATTGACTGATCGCCTGGACGGCCTTGACCGCTGCTGCCAAATTTCCCTTGGTATCACAGGCGCCCCTTCCATAGATTCGATTCCCCACCAGCTTCCCTTCATAGGGTGCATATTTCCATTCGGAAGCATCGCCCTCGGTCACCACATCCGTATGACATTCAAACATCAGACAGGGACCTTCTCTCTGTCCCTCGAGCACACTGATGACATTGAGAGAGCAGGGCTCCACCTCCTCGACGACCACATCGAACTCCATCTCTTCCAGATAACGGGCGAGAAAAAGGGCGACCTCCTCCTCACCTCCTTTGAGCCCCTGACGCCTGGCACTCGGAATTCGGATAAGATCCTGGGCAAGCTGAACTAACTCTACTTTTTTTATCTCTTTCAATAGGCGGTCGATCTTCAAGGTGCTTCCTCCATGTTAAGGGTTCAAGGATTCATGGGTTCAAGGGTTCAAGGTTTTTAAACTATTTTTATTTAAACATTTCATTTGACCACTAGAACCCTAGGACTCCTCGAACCCTCTTTAAATCCATCGCTGAATCCTTGAGAGCTTTGGGTCAAGCATGTCCCGTAACCCATCACCGAGAAGATTGAACCCCAATACAGCCAGGGCGATGGCGCAACCGGGAAAGATCGCAAGCAAAGCGGAAGTTCCCATAAAGGTCTGAGCCTCGTGGAGCATTCTTCCCCAGCTTGCGTGGGGGGGCTGTGTTCCTAAACCCAAATAGCTCAGGCCCGCCTCGGCCAGGATGGCGATAGCAAACTGGACCGTTCCCTGGACGATCAGTGAGGAGAGAATATTGGGAAGGATATATTTACGGATGATTCCCAGATTGCTTCTGCCGATCGCTCTCGCTGAGGTCACATAATCCCGCTCCCATATGGAGAGGGAGGTGGCCCGGGTCAATCTCGCAAAGATGGGGATGTTGAAGATTCCAATGGCGATCATGCTGTTGACCACCCCGGGGCCGAGGATGGAAGTGATGAGAATGGCACTGAGGACAGCCGGAAACCCGTAAAGGACATCCGAGGTCCTCATGACGACCTCATCCACCCACCTTTTATAGAAAGCAGCCAGAGAGCCGAGGACAATTCCAAAGCTCATGCCGATAGAAACGGCCACCAGGCCGACGATGATGGAATTGGCTGAACCCTTCATCACCCGGCTGAAAACATCTCTCCCATATTGATCAGTCCCTAACCAATGCGTTCGACCGGGAGCTTCGAAGCGGGCGGAGAGATTCATTCGATTAGGATCATGAGGAGTATAGCCAATGCTGAGGAGACCCGTAAAAACAATCGTCAGGGTGATGAAAAAACCGATCGTGAAGTTGATGTTTCGAAACAGCCGGATGCCTCTCCGGTTATTCATACCGAATCCGCGGATCGAGATACCGATAGGCAATATCGGTGACAAAGTTGATGATGACGATCACCGTGGCGATGAACAGGACAACCCCTTGGATCACCGGAAGATCCCTCTGACCGATCGCCTCGAAGACCAACCTTCCCACTCCTGGAAGGTAGAAAACATTCTCAATAATGATCGCCCCTGCCATCAGATCACCCGCCTGAAGCCCTATGATCGTTACGACGGGGATAATGGCGTTTCGAAAAGCATGCTTGTATGCCACCACTCTTTTCGGCAGGCCCTTGCTTCTGGCAGTCCGAATATAATCCTCTCCCAGAACCTCAAGCATCGAAGATCGTGTCATCCGGGTGAGCACGGCTGCCCTTACCAGTCCCAGAGAAAGGGCGGGGAGAAGGAGAGAAATCAGCGCCTTCATCGGATCGACCTTCCAGGGTTGAAATCCACCCGATGGCAACCAATGGAGGGTCACGGCAAAGAGAAGGATTAGAAGAATTCCAGCCCAGAAGGCAGGAACAGCCAGACCGATCTGAGAGAAGATCATAATGCCGTAATCTCCGATCCGATTCCGGTGCAGCGAGGAGTAGATCCCCATGGGAATGGAGAGGAGGACGGCAAAGACCATCGAGAGAATGGCCAGGGGGAGGGTCACCTCAAGACGCGTGAAGATCAACGAGCGGATCGGGACATCATAGTTAATGGAGCGCCCCATATCTCCCAGGGCAAGATGTTTCATATAG
>JBFMAE010000218.1:0-6478 GCA_040756085.1 Thermodesulfobacteriota bacterium
TCCCCAATCAGAAGTTTATGATCTACAAGGAGGGTAAGAAATTATGGGAGTTCCATCTATGAATGAAAAACAAACCATGTCCACAAATCGTTTCCCATATGTGCACAAATGATTTTTACGTAACAGCTTTTTTTAGGTGTTGGAGTCGTAAGGAATTGTGTTATGATATAAAAAAACGATGATCGAGGAGGCAGAATGCCTGAAATGGCTCCATTTGGCTCAGCAGCTGCGTAATATTCTGGCTATGGAACAGGAAAATACCATGGACCTGGAGCAGACTCTCAGAAAATTGATAGACATGGGATGAATTTTAATCCCCCCCAAGGTTAAGGTAAACCCCGCCCCCGCGTTAAAACGCGGGGCATTGGGGCCATTTGGATTTAAATCATTCATTCTCGTGATAAATCATAGGGCTTTCTGCGGGGTGGGGTAAATTTTTTTCCATCCAAATGACAATCTCCGCTATCCTTAATTGACCCTTCTTGTCAATTATTTTTTCTAGGAATTAATATTGTTTTTATATATCAATAAGTTACGTATTTTTGAACGATTTTTGTTAGTTTGGCAATAAATTTGCAATTAATTTTAGCATGATCCGATATAAAAATTTTTTGAAATATATTCTCCTCTAATTCTCCTCATTTCTTTTATTCCAATCCCTATGCCGATTAGGCCCAGGGTAAAAGATATAATGATCATCCAACAATTTCTGAGAAAATGGTTTATACAAGAGAGAAAAGTATGACAAAATGTACGAAAGAAGGAGTGTTAGCCAATCTTTATTTAATGAAGATCCATTTCCTCATCCTTAAACTAGTTATTATCCGGGAAATCTCATCCCTTTTGACGAGAATCCTTCATTAACGATTATGATCCAAAGACTGTCCCTTTCCCGAAAGTGTTGACAATTCATGTTAATTCTGATAAATTTTCATTAAAATGATTCGTCAGGGAGGAATTTCTATGAAAAGATTTAAAAAGGCGTTGTTAATACTGTTGACCTTTTCTTTGGTCATTGGGGGTCTTTATTCGATGGGATGGTCACAGGAGAATGCTATTCGAGATGAATGGAATATCTTGGATTTACTCGTAGCAAGACCCCTTGGGATTGTCGCAGGAATCGCTGGGACGGGTGTCTTCGTTCTCTCCCTTCCATTTACCATTCCCACAGGAAGTGTGGATGATGCGGCTAAAATGTTTATTATCTCACCGTTTAATTTCTCCTTTGTACGGGAATTTCCAGACGAAAAATTATAGAACTTCTTTTTATCCGCAGAGAATAGATTTACCCCTATTGGAAAGCCCCAGGCTTCAGACTGGGGATGAAGACAATTTCAAATCTGAAGATAAAGAAAAGCCCCGTCCTTTAGGGCGGAGATATAAGGGATTTACTTAAAGAATGATTACCTTTTTATGGATAAAGGTAGAGGGGTGTGTTTAAACGGTTTGAGATGATCTCTTTTTTTGCCCTAATTCCTTACCAGATTTCCATCTCCCGATGTTCTCCCTTCAACTTCCGATGGCAAAAGGGACAGGGTTTCCCTTCTTGAATCAATACTTCCTTCATCATCTCGATCAACTCATGATCCTCAAGAATTTGCTTCACAATGTGGGGATGGGGTTTTCGATCATATTTCCGGTAAGGAAAACTACTCTTCCCACTCATCTCTCTACTCCTTTACCCCGTTAGAAAGCCCCGCCGTTTACTCCATTGGATAGTAAACATCCTACGGGGTTTATGACGGGACCCGTAGAAATTTGCAACGGGTCGGGGATGATAAGAATAAATAGTATTTCATCCCGTTTAGAGATACATCTCTAACGGGATTCATCTTAGAAAGGGTAGGGTTTAAAGCCCCATCCTTTCTTTCTAACGGGGTTTGTTTTTTATTATATCCTTTCTTTCTTTTCTTGACAAGAGAAGGGAAAAAGTGGCTCATTTTGGTATGAAAAGTTTCGAGGGGGAGTAAAATTATTTTGAAAGACTTCTTAAAAAATTTTTCAATCTGTTCAGGTCCTCTGAAGAGATATCGACAAATTTCACGCCGCATCGATAATCTCCCCAGCCCTTTCCAAGGTGAATATCCATCCAAACCACCTCGACCAGCATTTCGATGGAATTCAATCCAGAACCTGAAGCAAAGAAGAGTTTTAGTCTCAGAAATTGACCCATCTCCACCTGTTCCGGAATGTATATCAGTAACCCACCTTCACTGGCATTGGTCGCCCGTCCAGGATTAGTGATAGGTGAGTTGGCCTGATAATATTCTATTGGCAGGTCGATCGTAAATCTGGGATAGGTTCTCCTTTCGAGATTGACGATTCCGACACGGGATTTTATTTCCTTTCCTTCTGTTTTCACTCTACCTTTTCGATCCACCTCTAGTGAAGTGACTGGCTCCCCACTTTCTTCTGAAGAGACGGAATGGATCGGCATTCCCATACCTCTATGTCCTTCAGGGATTCTGGGAAGCCTCTCCCAATTGATATCGGCCACTGAGTAGTTGCTTTAGTTTCTGGTGATCCTCCTCTAAGATCTGGATAAATTTTAATCCATATTGATAACCTTCCCAATCTTCTTCCCAATGAAGGTCTTTCCGGATGATCTCCGCTAATACTTCGAAATTGGCCAATTCGAACTCCTTTGGAAATAAGACCGCAATATTCAATTTTGTACCGATCGGTATGTTCTTGACAGAATTGATGAGAAGCCCTACCTCACTCGCATTGACGACAAGGCCTCCATGAGCATAGGGGGCATTCATGACTCGATATTCAAGGGGCAGATCCATAAATAATCTTGGAGATTTCCTTCTCTCCTTAGGAGGATTTGATCTCTCCATCCGAATCCCTCCAGCGATATTTATTAATCACTCCTCATCCCTTTTACAGAAGGATTAAAATGCAAAAAGAGTCTTGAACAGAACGTTTCAAAGAGGCACCCCTCACATTGAGGTTGAGTCGGGAAACAATGTCCCCCCTCTTCTTCCTTCATCCCTACCCAGATCATGGGCTCCTCCACCTTCACGGGATCCTGAGGAAAAGTCGCTTTAGCGAAAGATTGAATCTTTAGATCTCCCATCGAATTCCTTCCTTGATAATGGTCAAAGTGGGGATCGACCACCCCCAACCGAGAGGCTACCCGGTAAAGGCTTTCCCCTATGAGGAGGGGTGTATTGGAAAAATCGATCTCCACGACATCTGGAATCAATTCATTGATCCACCGGATGGCCTTTCGACTATTTCTATTACTCATATGAGGAATGACTCGGACCAACCGCTCTAAATCTGGAGCGTTCCACTTCTTTTTTTCGATGATGTTGTTCGCGATTTGTTGGAGCCTGGGAATGGCCCTACGGAATAGGTCCCTCCAGCTCTCTCCGGAGAAAAATGGTGTCCCTTCGAGAGGGGGAATCTCCTCAAGGGAGAGATTAGTTTGAATGATGAGCCTGAATGCTCTTTGTGTGTTTTCCAAGGCTTTCCCCGAATGGTTCATCTGGTCAGGTCCCTGATCGAACCTGGCATGGATCAATATGGTCAAAAGGGAATGAAGGGGATTCGCAAATCCCTCCTCTTTTTGTTGAGCATCAAACCACATCGAAAACATATCGCGGGGTTTTTGATAATAATTCTCAATAGCATTTCTGAAATCACCCATCCAGGGGAAAAGAGGTGGTTCCTCTTCAGCCTCGACCTCTCCCGTCTCTACAGAAATTTCCTCCAATAACTGGGTGGCTTCCTTTAACGGAGATAGATCCAGGTGGGTTTCTTGGAAAATGTTCTCCGAGTTATTATGATGTCCCTCCCATTCCGGTGGAAAAGCTTCTTCCTCTGTCTCCTCTTCTGATACAGGCAAGGTAATCATTGGAATAGGTTCCTCCTCAATAAATTTCTCCGATGCCTCATCCGATTCTTTCTCATCCTCTTCCGTCTTTTTCAAGGTGAAATCGATGGTCTGTTCTATGCTTTCCGAGATCACCTCTAAAGGAATCTCATCGAGTTTCAATAAAAGAGGCTCTTCCTTCCCTTTTTCTTCACCCTCTCTCACCGTCTCCAGGTCCTCCACGATCGGAAGGGGAGAACTTTCTGGCTCTAAAGACTGGAAGTGGTCCATCTGGATTTCCGCACTCTTTTCCAACAACATTTCTTCAGGAGGTTCGGTGATTTCCATGGGTCGGGTTCCCCCTTTACCTCTTGGTGACAAAAATGCAGAGGAGATGAATTTTTCACCTCCCTCTCTTATCTCAATCTCCACCCACTCCCTCTTTTTTCTTCGATCAATAGCAGGAAGGGGGTACCCTAAAGAATTCTTGAACGCCACGGTGATTCTCTGAACAGGAAGACCGCCCTCAAAAACCAGCTTAAAGGGAGAGACTTCTCCCGGTGGAAGAGGGTTGATCGGAAGAGGAATTTCTTCAAAAGTAATAAATTCATCGAATGCGTCGAAAAGTTGGATTAAGACCCAGGTATCATTCAGACTTTCCGAAAATATATTTTTTACCCTCCCTACGACATTCCATGCTCCACTTTGTGTCCTCCTGAGATAAGATGATTCCAAGGCCACACGATAGGGGGCCATTTCTTGAAATTCGAGAAAGATTGGTGGAAAATCGTATTTTTTTTCAACCGAGACAACGGCTCCAAAAGCCTTGAGGGTATTGGCCAATATTTCCGATTTTTTTAAAGAGAGATTTTTTTTGAGGATGATGGGGCAGCGGTCAACGATCTTTCTTAAAAGAGAAAGTTCGATCCCGAAATTTTCAGAAATGTTTTTACAGAAAAACTCTTTTTTCTCTTCCGTGTTATCCCCGATACTGATGAGGAGGACTCGATATCTCCCCTCTTCCTGATTCTTTCTATGCATGATGTTCCTTTAGACCGAGTGTTTTACCCCTTTAAACGATGGGTGAACTTCCATCCAAAGAAAAAGAATGCAGTTTCTTCTCACCGAAATCCTGATAAGCGTGGTACATTTTTTATTCTTATTTTTAAATAATTTTTTAAATAAGTTCAACATATTTTTTTCTTTATCCATTGGCTTTAAAAAATGGGCATTGGGGGACAACTAAAATGGACAATGAGGAGGATCCAGTGTGTCACGGTGGGGAGTTTGTTCTATTTTCCTATCTCTTTTAATAAAGTTAATAATCGAGCAAAGTCTTTTTCATCGATTGATTGGAACTGTAATCCATATCGATACTCCCCCCAGCTTTCCTTGGCAGCGAGGTCAGACCAAACCACTTTAGCAATGGCTTTGATGGTGTCCAATTCTAACCCTCTCACATAAAAAATCTCAATTTTCAATAAAGCCCCTATTTCCATTCTCTCGGGCAGATAGACAAGAATCCCCCCTTCACTTGCATTGGCAACAATTCCACCGAAGGTCTCTTTTGTATCGAACCGGGAATAATCCAACGGAAGTTCAACGCTGAATCTCGGATGCCTTCTTTTCTCGACAGGGAGAACGCCCATTTTAGTCTGTGAATTGGTATAAATATTCTCTTTCAATTTATTCACAATGAAATAACCTCAACTAACTAAAATTATTGCATTTTTAATGCCAGTTATTTAATTTTTATGAGAAAAACTACTTTAACCCAAATTTTGACAAATTTTTTCATCTTTTTTGGATAAAAATTCTACTTAAATATTCAGCAAAAATAATACCAATTCACTTTCTTTCTGACCCTTTCACAAATTGTCAAATGACTTAGGTAAGGAATCGGGTAGAAGGAACGCAATAAAAAGAATATTCCTTTTAAAAAAGGTAGTTACCCATTAATAAATTGATTTAAATGAGATAGATACTTTTTAAAAACCCTATGAAATATTTTCACTGCCTTATCCATTCTTGCTTTGCTTTATAGAGGTCAGCTTCTTCTGGTATCTTTTTGTCTAGCATCTTCTCTGCCTCTCCAACCTGTAATCTCGTTTGTTCCATCTCATTCTTTATCTGGTCTCTTTCATTACGTAGAATCGCTCTTTCTACCGAACTTTTTGAATCATTATACTTCTCAGTCAATTCATTATATTTAATCCTAAGGCTTTCATTCCTCTCCTGCAAAGTTCTTAATTTTTTCCTCCATTCCTCTACTCTGCCTTTCCAATATTCTTCGCCCCTTCCCAATTGATCCCGATAATTATCCTCTTTTTTCTTTGGCAAGATATCCCCTTCCGTTTTTTTTCCCACCTCCTCTCTTGGTAATCCAATTTTTTCAATCACAGGACGGTATTTTTCAGGTATCTGTAAAAAATCATCTGTAAAATGGACTCCCCCCTTTTCATCGACCCATTTGTAAACCTCTGCGTAAGAGAGCTCTGTCGTAAAGAGGAGTAATAAAATAAAAAATATATCTTTCATATTAATCATAAATAAGCAAATCTTGTGCCAAAAATTAAGGTGATTATTGATTTTTATATATTATTATATTATATTTAATTTGACCAGTACATCAAACCATATCACCTCCTTGTTTCA
>JBFMAE010000219.1:0-4221 GCA_040756085.1 Thermodesulfobacteriota bacterium
TGGTCATTCCTGCCTGCCGGTAGGCAGGGGTGATTATTTGGAGATTGCCTGCCTACCGCAGGCAGGGGATTTGGTGATTGGAATTTATTTCTAAGGTTTCAACCACCAGTTCCGCGATGTCTTTTACCGCAATCTGCTCTGTTAAGCTTGAGGTTTTTACTGCATCTTCAAGAGTTAAAAGACAGAAAGGACAGGAGGTGGCGACGACTGTTGCGCCGAGGGCAACGGCTTCTTTGATCCGAATCTCTCCGTTTCGAGTTCCCTCAGTTCCACCTTCAGACCACATCCTTCCCCCTCCTCCTTCGCAACAGAGACTCCTTTCTCTGGATCTATCCATTTCGGCAAAATTCAATCCAGGGATGGAGGTGAGGATCTTCCTCGGTTCGTCGAAGACCAGGTTCTGCTTTCCAAGGAAACAAGGATCCTGATAGGTGGTAGGGAGATCCAACCCCTTTGGCATATTTAATTTTCCCATCTCGATTAAATCGGCAAGCACTTGTGTGTAATGCTGGATCTCGATGCTGAGATCAGGGTATTCATTTTTAAATGCATTATAGCAATGGGGCGAGATGGTGATAATCTTTTTCAATCCAAACTTTTTAAAGAGGGCCGAATTATCTTTGGCTAATTTTTTAAAAAGGGTCTGTTCACCCATCCGCCGGATCTCGTTTCCACAGCAGGATTCTTTTTTCCCAAGAATGCCGAAGTCAAGGCCTGCTTTTTGAAAGATTTTGACAAGGGCGATTGAGATATTCTGAACCCTTGGGTCGTAGGATGGGGCACACCCCACATAGAGCAATGTCTCCGAAGCCTCTTCACCAAGAATCTTCACTCCCAGATCTTTTGCCCAATCCGCCCTTCGATCACGGAAGCGTCCCCATGGATTTCCATGAAAGAAGGTATGTTCAAGGGCTTCTCTGATCGGAGAAGGGATATCCCCCTGGCGGGCAAGAAAATCCCTTATCCCGACAATCATCTCCACATTCTTCACGCCCGCGGGACAGCGAAGAGTACAGGTGCTGCAGGTGGTGCAGGCCCATAATTCAGGCCTTTTGAACAGGGGGGAGGGATTGGCAATGAGAGATGTCTCCCTGACGAGCCTCCTCATATTGAGAGGTGACCTAAATTTAACCGGACACCCTCCCGTGCACATTCCGCACTGGATGCAGAGATTGAGGTGATACTCCTTGATAAAACTCTTGGGATCTATTTTCATCGTTGACTCATGTTTTATCGTGCCAAATCCCAATCACCAAATTCCCTGCCTGCGCCTGCCTGCGGTAGGCAGGGTAGGCAGGCAAGCTCCAAATAATATCCAATAACCAAACTCCAATAACGCCCCCCAACCCCCTCTTAAGTTAAGAGGGGGGGAGAGGGGGAGTTATTGCTTGGGAATTGGTGATTAAAGTCCATATTCCACCTCTGCCAGGACTTGATGTTGGGTGAAATGGTTCTGACTGGCTGCCTTGTTGGGACAGATGGCGGTACAGGCACCACAACCCTTGCAGAGCGCCTCTTTGACAGAAGAGATCCCCTTCGTCTCAAGAAATTCGATTGCAGAGTGAGGGCAGATCTCAATACATAATTTGCATCCTGCACAGAGCTCTGGATCGATCGATGCGATGGTCGGTTCGACTTCGATCTCCCCTTGAGTAAGCAAGGACATCACCTCTGCGGCTGCAGCGGATGCCTGGGCCACGGTATCGGGAATATCTTTGGGACCCTGGCAGCATCCTGCCAGAAAGATTCCATCGACATTCGTGGCGACCGGTCTCAGCTTCGGATGAGCCTCCATAAAGAACCCATCCGGACTCCGGCTGATTCCAAATACCTGGGCAACCCTTTCGGCGTCGTGGCGTGGGGTTAGACCGGTTCCCAGTACCACCATGTCTACCGAAATTTCAACAGGAGTCCCGAGCAGTGTATCCTCGGCTGCGATGACGAGACGGCCGTCCCTTCTAAAAATCTCAGAGCCTTTTCCCCTGATGAAGAAGATCCCTTCTTCCCTGACCCTTTTATAGAATTCCTGATATCCTTTTCCAAAGGCATTGATGTCGATATAGAATTCATAGATCTCAGCCCCAGTCTTCTCCTTTGCCAGATGGGCCTGTTTCATCGATGCCATGCAGCAGATTCTGGAGCAGTGGAGATTCGCGTTTTCGTCCCGGCTCCCGATGCAGTGGAGAAAGGCGATCCCTTTAGGAACGGTTCCATCCTTCAGCAATATCTCTCCCCGGGTAGGTCCTGATGGACTCGAAAGTCTTTCAAACTGGAGGCCGGTGATGATATTATTATAGACTCCATATCCATACTGTGGGAGGAGATGGGGATCGAATGGGTCATAACCTGTTGCGATGATGATCGAACCTACCTCCTTCTCGGTCACTTCTTCCTTCTGATCAAAATCGATTGCCCCTGCCTTGCAGGCCTCGATACATGTTTGTTTACATTTCCCTTTGCTTAAAAAAAGGCAACTCTCTTTATCAACGGCCGCCTTCAGAGGAACGGCCTGGGGGAAAGGAATATAGATGGCCCTTCGCATGGCCATGCTCTCTTCGAACTCTGAAGGCACCCCTTTCTTTAATACGCAAGCCTCCACACAATCCCCGCACCCCGTGCATCGAGTGAAATCGACATAGGTGGGATGTTTTTTAATGGTCACATCAAAGTTTCCGACATAACCTTTTACTTCGATGACCTCGGAGCAGACAGAAAGCTCGATATGATTATTTCTGGCCACCTCGACCGTTTTAGGGGTGAAGATGCAGGAGGCACAATCGAGGGTGGGAAAGGTCTTATCGAGTTGGGCCATGTGGCCTCCAATAAAAGGGGCTTTCTCAACCAGGATGACCTTCATGCCTCCATTGGCAATGTTCAAGGCAGCCTGTATTCCTGCAATACCCGCTCCGGCGATCAATACGGAAGGTTTGATTCCGACCCTTCTTGCTGTCAGAGCCTCGTGTCGTAAAACCCTTGCCACGGCAGCCCGAAGGATATGCTGAGCTTTTTCCGTTGCCCTTTCTCGATCCTGATGAACCCAGGAGCACTGCTCACGGATATTGGCAATATTGAGGAAATAGGGATTGAGCCCCTCTCCGGAGAGGACGTTTCTAAAAGTGACCTCGTGCATTCGTGGGGAGCAGGCTGCGACCACGACGCGATCGACTGAAAGCTCACGGATGTCCTTCTTGATCAGATCCTGTCCGGGATCGGAGCAGAGATATCGGTAGTCTCGCGTTACCTTTACGCCGGGAATCGTGCTGGCGAAACGGGCAAGTTCTTGACAATCCACTGTGGCAGCAATATTGGTGCCACAGTGACAGATATAGAGACCTATTTGTTTTTTCATTTTGCCTTACAAATAGGCAGCAACTAAAATCCCAATAACCAAATTCCAATCTCCAAATAATATCCAATCACCAAATTCCAATAACCAAGAGATTTTTATTTTCTTAAAATTTCGTTCATTGGATATTGGTTATTATTTGGTGATTGGTGCTTGGTGTTTGGTTATTCTTTTCAGGTGACTCCCAGAATATGACGCCCAATAATCATTTTTTCAATCTCTTTTGTCCCTTCATAAATTTCGAGAACCTTCGCTCCTCTATAAAAACGCTCTATATCATAATCATTGATATATCCGTATCCCCCATGAAGCTGTAATGCTTCATCCACCACTCTAACAGCCACATTGCAGGCCCACCATTTTGCCATGGCGACCAATCTTGTATCGATATTTCCCCGATCGAGATTTGAGCAAGCTTTATGGACAAGGCATCTGGCCGTCTCAACCATCGTTGCCATTTCAGCAATTTTAAATTGGGTGATTTGAAAGGATCCGATGGGTTGTCCAAACTGTTTCCTCTTCTTCACATAATTGATTGCTTGCTCCATCGCTCCCTGTGCAAGGCCTACTCCATGTGCTGCCACATAGGCTCTCGAGTGGTCAAAAAATTTCATCAACTGGACGAATCCATTCCCTTCTGTACCGACGAGATTCTCTTTGGGTACCCTCACATTATTGAAGTAGATGTTGGCAGTATCCGAGGCACGGATTCCCATCTTTCCGTGGATCCTGTCCGCTCTATAACCTGACCGGTCCGTCTCGACCAGAAGAATACTATGGCGTTTTGATTTAGAGGTTACTTCAGGATTGGTCAGGCAGAAGACCAAAATAAAATTGGCAACTGTCCCATTCCCGATCATCACCTTATTACCATT
>JBFMAE010000220.1:0-6175 GCA_040756085.1 Thermodesulfobacteriota bacterium
TCGTTCTCAACTTGGTGATTAAATTGGAAGGATATACCTATTGTGAAAAAAGGAAAAGATGAAAACCATTCTTGGAGTCGGGGCGCTTAATCTAGATTTGATCTATGAAGTAAAGGATTTCAAATCGATCTCCTCAAAAAAAGTTCGATTGGATCCCGGAAAAGAGGTCTTTGGCCCAGGGGAGGACTTCGAGACCCTCTTAGAAGAATTGAATCGGGTTGGAACTCTGAAATCGAAGAGCGGAGGGGGGTCGGCAGCCAATACCGTCCATGCCCTAGCCCGTATGGGATTTCAAACAAAGTTCATTGGGAAGGTGGGCGAAGATGAAGAAGGGGATTTCCTCCTGAAAAACATGAATCCGGTAGATACTGGCTTCGTCCGGCGAAGTGACAGGAGTGGCATCTGCTTGGTCGTTTTAGATCGTCGACAGGATCGCTTTCTATTCGTCAGCGGCAATGCAAATAGCACTTTGACGATCGATGAAATCAATCTCGATGCTCTTAAAGATGTTTCCTGGATCCACCTCACCTCTTTCATCGGAGACCTTCCCTTTGAGGCCCAAAAGTCCTTATTGGGCTGTCTTGAGTTATCTGTAAAGGTATCGTTAGATCCCGGAGAGATCTATGCAAAGAAGGGATTGGATAAGATTCGTCCTCTCATCCAGCGTTCATCCATCCTATTTCTTACCGAGAGAGAAATTCGTTTGTTGACCAATCAGGATCTCATTACTGGAGTGAAGTCATTGATGGAAATTGGCCCTTCCATTCTGGTTTGCAAAAGAGGCATCCAGGGGTCCTGTGTTTTCACTGAGAAAGAAGTTTTTGAAGTGGCGGCCTTACCGGTGAAGGTAGTGGACAATACCGGAGCCGGTGATGTTTACAATGCTGGATTTTTAGCTGGTTTCTTTTTAGGGAGACATTTGGAGGAGGCTGCTCTTTTTGCAACAACGATCGCTTCGAAGAGTGTGACCAAATATGGCCGGGAGCAATATCCGACCAAGGAAGATCTATATGAATTTTTCCATTTAACTCCGAACTCCTGAACGGAACGGTTTCCCTCCGGGGCAGAAGCCCCTCTGGGGCGGAGCCAAACCGTTCCCTACTCTGAACTCTTAGCTTCATTAGAGGTAATTTATGGTCTTTAGAGTGGGATGGCTTTCAACAGGTCGGGATGAGGCAGCCGGGGAACTGCTTAAAATTGTGGTGGAGCATATTTCGAAAGGAATCATTCCAGCCGAGATTCGCTATGTTTTTTGCAACCGGGAAAAAGGGGAATCCCCAGAGAGTGACCGATTTATCGAATTTGCAAAAGCACTGGGAATTCCCGTCATCCTTCTCTCCTCAAGGGATTTTTTACCTTCCCTTCGCGAGAAAGATAAGGAGACCTGGAGGATATCGTTTCATCAGGAGGTTACGAATCGAATAAAGGGCTATCCGGTGGATACAATCGTTCTTGCAGGATATATGCTGATCATGAGTCAGCTTTTCTGTGAAACCCATCCAATGATCAATCTCCATCCGGCTGAGCCGAAGGGTCCGAAAGGGACCTGGCAGGAGGTGATTTGGCAACTGATTGAAAAGAGGGCGACCCGAACGGGTGTGATGATGCATGTAGTTACAAAGGATCTGGATGAGGGACCGCCCATCACCTTTGTCAATTTTCCCATTCAGGGGCCCGGGTTCGATTCTCTATGGAAGGATTTTGATGAGAAATTGAAGCATTGCTCTTTCCAGGAGTTGGTCAAGGAAGAGGGCGAAGAGAATCCACTCTTTAAAGAAATCCGGAAGCAGGGGGTTCGAAGAGAGCTCCCTCTCATCGTCATGACATTGAAGACCCTTGCTGGAAAGAAAGTCCGGATTGAGAAGGGAAAGATATTGGATGAGAGAGGAAATGAGAGCGAAGGAATCTGTCTGAATAAAGAAGTGGAAGAATATTTAAAAGAAAATTAAATCCGAAATCCGAATATCGAAATACGAAACAAATTCTAAATTCAAATGATCAAATATCCAAAACACATATTTCGAATTTCGGATTTCGTGCTTCGGATTTGGAGCATTCTAAGTATGGGTTTCCAATTCAATACGGACTGTGAAGGGCCGATTTCAAAGAATGACAATGCCATGGAGCTTTCGGAATTCTATATTCCGAATGGGCATCGTTTCTTTGCTATGGTGAGCAAATATGACGATTTTTTGGCGGATATCGAGAGGAGGCCGGGCTATAAGGCGGGCGATACCCTCAAATTGATCCTTCCCTTCTTGAAAGCTTTTGGTATAACGGATAGGGGGATGAGGCAATTTAGTCGTGAACATCTCCTTCTTGTCCCTGAGGCGAAAGAAGCTCTTCAGGAAATCAATGCTCTGATGGAGACTTTCATTATCAGCACAAGTTACGAACCTTACATTGATGCCCTTTGCGAGGTGTTGGAGTTTCCCAAGGATCGTACTTACTCTACACAGGTCAGCCTGGATAAGTACCTCTTAAAGAATGAAGAAAAAGAGAGGCTCATCAATCTCGCAAAAGAGATTCAGGGGATGGAGATGATGGAGTGGCCTGAAAAAGCACAGGGCCTGGATGATCTTTCTGGTCATGACCGGAAGACGATTCAAAGGCTGGATCAAATCTTCTGGAGAGAGATTGAAAAGATGGCGATCGGGAAAATCCTTTCTGAAGTGAACCCGGTCGGCGGAAAGGAGAAAGCCAACGCAGTGCTCCAAAGCATGGAAAGAACAGGGAATAGTCTGGAAGAAGTTATTTATGCAGGAGATAGCATCACCGATGTAGAAGCCTTTGATCTGGTCCGGAAGGGAGGAGGAATAACCATTTCCTTCAACGGTAATCGGTATGCCTTACGATCGGCTGAGGTCGCCTGCCTGTCTCCCCATGCTTTTATCCTTGCGATATTCGCTGATGCTTTTAAAAAAGGAGGGAGGAAAGGTCTGATGCAGATCGTGGACCGATGGGGGGCCGATTCATTGACATCCATGGGGATCGATCCACAGTGGGTTCAAAGATTAACCTCATCCTCTTCAGAAGATTTTCCCAAGGTTTATCGAATCACCGATGAGAACAGGGCGATGCTCATTCAAGAGAGCGAAGTCTTTCGGAAAAAAGTTAGAGGCATTAAGATCGGAAGCCTGGGGTAATGAAATTAATTTCTGATTGCGATAAAAGCGAATTAGAAGTCAATCAATGGTTTATAAAAAACACCAATGACCAAATCTCAATAACCATTCAACTTACAATAAATAGTTTTGGTAATTTATTGTAGCTCATTCCAGCACCCCTCCTAACCCCTCTCCCCTGCCTTCGCCGAAACGCTTCGTGCAGGCAGGCGCCAAGGGAGAGAAGAGTACTAATGATTCAGAAATACAGGAGAAAGAGGTAGAGATGGAAGATATTCAAACCTTGATTGAGAAAGTGAAGACAGATATTCTGGATGAAAAATCGGATGAGGAAATCCTTCAATCCCTCATGCCCTTTTTTGGAAAGGATTCCCAGACCGATGGGGAAGTGGCGGAGTCCCTGGCCAGGATTCCCCATATGAAAACTGTCAGACTCCTCCTGCGGTTGTTAGAAATTTCCGTGGACAAGAAGGTCCGGAAAGTCATCAAACGCTCCCTCTACCGCTTGAAAAGCAGAGGAATCGACGTAGAGGAGATTCCTCCTGACAAGGGCAAATCGATCCTCCGTCCTCTGGAATCAGAGCCCGCAGAGGGATTCGGAAGCGCTATCGATTTCCTGGGACAGCGGCTGGTGCTGCTGGTCATCCCTCATGCTGGCCGGGGGTTAACCGTCATCCAGGGGATCGTCAGTGATATACATGGACTGGTCGATTTCTCGGGAGAGGAGATGGCCCGGAAGGGATTTAAGGATTTCTTCAGAGAGATTAAAGAAAAGAGTCTGTTTCCCATTGTTGAAATGGAACCCTCCTATGTTGGATTCCTTTTGGCACAGGCCTATTCATTAACCCTTGAAAAAGGTAGGACACCTCCACAGGATTACCTCCGTTTGAAGAGCGAGATCGAGAAGATGAAAAAGGAATATGAAAAACCATTGATTTACTCCTGTATTCAGACGGATGAGATGATAGAGGAATACCGGATTTTACGAAAAACAGGGGATCTCCTGAAGGCAGATCTTTTTTCGACCTGGAGGATCGAGGAGGATCAAATTCGGCCCTATGCAGATGCCGTATGGGAGGCTGAAGAATCGAAGATCGTTCTCAATCAAATTCAAAAAGAGGTCCGATTTCAGGAGATCTACCAGAGGGCATTGTCTGAGCTCTTCCCCGATGAGAAAAGATTCCTTTATAAACGGAGGCTGGAGGAGATGGCCTATGTCCTCTTCAAATTGGGGAGACAGGAGGAGGCAAAGGTTTCCCTGTCGGCAGCGATCGATCTTGAAAAACCATTGAATCCGATTCAGCCAAATCCTTTTCTCTTTCAACTGGTAATCAAATCGATCTTCACCCTTCTCGCAGAGACCTATGAGAAAAAGGCGAAAGAACCCTCCCTGATTGTAAAACCGTAGATAGGTTAGTTCGTAGTGGGGAGAAGTTGTTGAATTTTAGATGACCATCAGACTATCAGAATATCAGGCAGTGGGTATCAGATTATCAGGATACCAGGTTAACATGTCTTGCGGCTGTCTTTTTCCGATAACCTGATTTCCTGTTATCCTTCATCCTGGTTTCCTGATGACCTCATTATGATTTCCAATGATTTCCAGCAGATGGATTGTTTCTATTTTGTTGATGCCTTTTTTATGGAGACGTTGCACACCCCTCGTCCGGCCGAACCGGATCGACTGGAATCCCTCCCTTTCTCCTCAAACCGTTCAGATTAAAGGCCGTACTATTTTTTATGTTGTTAAAGGAGAGGGAAAGCCCCTCCTATTGATCCACGGCTATGGGGCCGGGATATGGGTGTGGGAAAAGCAGATTGAAATCCTTTCCCATTCCTACCGGGTCTATGCCCTGGACCTCATCGGTCATGGTTTTTCAGACAGGCCAAAGATTGACTATACCGCCGAGGCCTATATCCATTTTGTGAGGGATTTCATGGATGGAGTTGAAATGAAGAGGGCAACCCTGATCGGGAATTCGATGGGTGGAGGGATTGCCTGGGCCATGGCAGCCCTCTTTCCAGAACGGGTCGAGAAATTGATATTGATCAATTGTGTCCCGCCGGATGTCTTGGATCAGGTCAGAAATGATTCCTTCAGAACACTGGTGGCGATCAAGGATATTCCACTGCTTCCCTATTTGATCATTGCCGGTCGAAGCAGAAATTCGATCAAGTTAATCCTTCAGGAGTGTGTTTCTGATTTCAAACTCATCACCCTTGCAATATTGAATCGCCAATACCAGCTTTCCGAAATTAAAGGAACCACCTTGGTTCTTTACTCCACCTTCAAAAATGCTGGGGGTGCCTCAAAGCTGAAGGATTGTCTTTCCCAGATTCACCAACCCACCCTTCTCATCTGGGGGGAAAGAGACCCCATCTTTCCTTCCCCTGTGGGTGAGACACTCCATCAGGCGATCCCAGGTTCAAAATTTCTTCTCATCGAGAAGAGCGGTCACATCCCGATGTGGGAGACTCCGGATGAGGTCAATCAAGCCATCCTTTCGTTTCTAAAAGAATGAAAACCGCATAGTGCATAGGGTAAAGCGTAACAGTCAGAATATTGGGGACGTTGGTTCAAATGCAACTTAAGTATCCTCTAAGTATAATCCCCCAATTCAAGAAGCTCACTGCAGGCAGTATACCGATTGACTAAGGAAGTCGTGACTCCAGAAAATCGTGCAACGTTTGCTAGTTGATGTATCGTCCCCGAGGCATTGAGTCTCGCCTGTCTTTGAATATGCCCGTATTCTACTCCTCTCCTATACTCTGCCAAAATCAAGTTGTATTTGAACCTACGTCCCTAATTATCGTCCCTAATTATTGATAGAAATCAAGCCGGAGCGGCTGCCAGCAGGCTAAGAATTTTCTATCTCTTAGAACGAAAATCAATTACTTTTTCGTCTCGGATTTCTTTTCCCTATTGACACGGGAGGCCTTATAAGTGTTCGGCGGCGTCACCATCAAATCAACCAGAGAAAACGTCAATCAAAGTCGGAATGGCTTACGCAAGGCTAATCTCAGTCGCCGGTTGGCTTTACCCCGCTCCC
>JBFMAE010000221.1:0-4104 GCA_040756085.1 Thermodesulfobacteriota bacterium
AATCCTCTCAACTAAACGAGCCGTCCCCAAAGAGAGGGGGATAAGGTTATTCCAGGCCTTCGAACACTTTTCGCAGACCAGGCTTCCCTTTTCGAGCGAGAAAAAAACGACGGGGGCCTCCTTCAACTCCTCCCAGCCCCTCTTACATAAATCACACTTCCTCATATTGGGTCGATAACCAAACAACGAGAGCATGCGGATCTCAAACATTCTTAATTGTTCCTCTTCCGGCTCCATTTCTTCAAGGATCGATAAAAAGGAAAGGAGAAGATCAAAGGCCTCTCTATTTGCCTCCCTTTCCCCGGCCATCTCATTCACCAATTCCAGAAAATAATTCCCATAAAAGATCCTTTTCAGGTCTTCTCTGATATTTGGAAAAGTGTTTAGGATATCGCAACTCTCCACCCTTACCAGGCCCATCCCCTCCCGGTCGAAAAAAATGAGACGAAGATGAGAAAAAAGCTCCAGGACGTTCTGAAATCGCTTCCTACTTCTCCTCGCCCCTTTTGCAATCCCCTTGATCTTTCCGAAATTTTTTGTAAAGAAGGTGACGATCTTGTCAGACTCCCCGTAGTGGAGGGATCGAATCACAATGGCATCCGTTGTATAGAAAGGCATAAAAGAACTCTATCAAATCCGAAATCCCTGCCTGCGACAGGCGAATATTGAAACCCGAAACAAAAATGTTAAGGCCTAAACTCGAAACCCTAAACTCTAAATAAACCTCAAATGTCCCTGCCTACCGGCAGGCAAAGCACAAAACTCAAAACCGTATAATCTTTTGAGTTTTAGATTTTGGATTTGTTTAGGATTTAGAGTTTCATGCTTCGAATTTAAAACGCCCCCCCAACTGTATTCTGACCAAACTATTTTATGCTGGTCCCCTTTCTACCTGGCGAAGGAGATGGCTCCTTAAATTGTACGACTTCGGCTCCGGGCGGGATGGTAAAATGGAAAAGGAAGTTGGGAAGAGCCACATTCGTTTTGATATCGGTGAAACGTGTCCGGGTCAAATTTCCCAGGACATCAAAAACATCAGCCTGAACGACGAAGTAGGTTTTTTTATCGACAGTTAACGTCAATTTCGTTAAAGCTGCCCAGGGTTCCTTCGGAGCCAGCTCTAAGATAAAGTGTTCCTCCTTTTGATGGATGGACTCTTTCAGATTGAGGATGCTAAAGTCCCTGCTGAGATCCCCTTCTCCTGATAAAAAGGCCAAGGGAATCTTTTCTTTGAGAACTTTTGAAACATCATAGACGAGGACCTGATTTTCATCGGGTTGATAATACCAGAGCGTTTGTCCATCGGAGATGAGTTTCTGGTTCGGGATCCGATAGTCCCATCGCATCATCCCTTTCTTCTTGAGATAGACCTTTCCTTCTCCTCTCTGAGGCTTCTTCATCACCTTCCCGATCGATTCCTGGATAAAATTGGCCTCCAAGTCGTTCGTCTTTTCGTACCGGTGCTGGACCTCGTTCAATACCTCTTGACCGGTTGCGCAAAAAGCCACTGGAAGAAAAATCACTACGGACGAAAAAGAGAATGCCAACACCGATAGAAATGTTTTTTTCATACTTGTCAACCTCTCGCTTTCTAACGTTATGACGATGAACAATAAACCATGAACAATGAACCGCTCATTGTTCATCAATCATTGTCTATCGTCTATTGTTCATCGTTTATGGTTCAATCTTCTTGACTAGAACCTCTCTCGGCTTGACCCCATCGGAGGCTCCCACCACTCCTTCCTCCTCCATCTTTTCGATGATGCGGGCCGCTCGATTATAACCGATCCGGAATCGCCTCTGGATGAGAGAGATCGAAGCCTGGCCTGTCTCTGCCACAAAGGCGACTGCCTCATCATATTTCTCGTCATACTCGTCGTCTTCACCGGAAGCCTCTTTCTCCCTCTTCACCTCCAGGAGGATCGATGGATCATAGGAGGGCTTCTCCTGTTTTTTCAAAAATTCGACGACCTGTTTAATCTCTGAGCTGGAGACGAAAGCACCGTGGAGGCGGATCAGTTTGGAACTGCCCGGGGGGAGGAAAAGCATGTCCCCGGTTCCCAGAAGGTGTTCTGCACCGATGGTGTCCAGGATGGTTCGAGAATCTACTTTTGAAGTCACCTGAAATGAGATTCGAGCAGGAAAGTTGGCTTTGATGATCCCGGTGAGCACATCCACAGAGGGCCGCTGCGTCGCCAGTAAAAGATGAATGCCTACCGCCCTGGCCATCTGAGCAAGCCTCGTGATCGATTCCTCCACTTCTCTCGATGAGATCATCATCAGGTCAGCCAACTCATCGATCACCACAACGATATAAGGGAGCTTCTCCATACTCTCGGGCGCTTTTTCTTCGCCTCCCTCTAAGACATCACCCTTCCGTTTATAGACCTTCCCTTTTTCCTTCAGTTCCTTCTCCATCCTCTGATGGTAATGCTCAATATTTCTCACCCCTTTTTCAGCTAACACCGTATATCTCCTCTCCATCTCATCCACCAACCATTTAAGGGCCGTCGCGGCCTTCTTGGGGTTGGTGACAACAGGGAGAAGCAGATGAGGGATGCCTTCATAATCGGAGAGCTCCAGCATCTTCGGGTCGATCATGATGAAGCGGACTTCTTCCGGAGTCGCCTTGAAGAGGATGCTGCAGATCATCGAATTGATGGAGACGCTCTTCCCGGATCCCGTCGATCCAGCGACCAGGAGGTGGGGCATTCTGGACAGATCGACGACAAAGGGTTCTCCGGAGATATCCTTTCCCAGCCCGAAGGAGAGTTTCGATTTGGAGGCTCGAAAGGGATTGGAATCGATGATCTCTTTGAGATAGACTGTTTCCCGGTTGGCGTTCGGGACCTCGATCCCCACCACCGCCTTCCCAGGAATGGGAGCGACAATACGGATAGAGATAGCGCTCAAAGCCAGTGCCAGATCATCTGCCAGATTCACAATCCGACTGACCTTTACTCCAGGAGCCGGTTCAAATTCATAGACGGTGATCACCGGACCGGGCCTGACCTCGACTACCTTCCCTTCCACACCATAATCCAGCAGTTTCTTCTCTAAAATACGGGAGTTCATGATCAAGCTGTCTCGATCGATCTTCTGTCGCTTTTCCACCTCGGCTTCCAGCAGGGAGATGGGTGGAAGTTGAAAGGCCTGTTTGGATTCTAAAAATTCGAAGGCCTCCTGTTCCATGACCTCCTTTCGTTTTTTGGAGGGCTGGAGTTTCTCCACGACCATGGGAGGCACGGTCTCCTTCTCCATGATTTTCTCCTGCTTCTGTTTTGCCAGCTTCTTTTCCCTCTTGGCACGTTCTTTCCTGACCATCTTCAGCGTAGCGACCTTCTCTAAAAGCCGGCTCACCGCCTTTCCTACCTGCTGAAGGATGGCGATGAAAGAGATCCCTGTTCCTAAAACAAAAGCAAGGATTAAAATAACGGCTAAGATGACGGTTGCCCCGGGAAGATTAAAATATCGGACAAGAATTTTCGAAACAATTCCTCCAATGAATCCCCCCACCAGTAGGTCCGGTTGATAAAATCGAAGGGGTTTCAACCACAAACCCAGGAGGGAGGAAGTGGTGAGGAGGATCACCACCCAACCCATCAATTTTAAGGAGAGGTATTTCCACTCCCAACGAAAAATGAAACTGAAGGCAAACACACCCAGGACGAACGGGATGAGAAAAGAGGCAAATCCAAATCCCAGAAAGAGGAGACCTGAAACATAGGCACCCACGATACCCATCCAGTTGTGGATGTCGATGACCTTCGAAGTGGTGTAGGAAAAGAAAGAGGGATCCATTGGGTCATAGGAGACTAAACTCAACAAGAGGAAGATTCCTATGGCGATCAGCAGAATCCCGACGATTTCGTATCTCAACCTCTCTTTGACAGAATTCTCGATCATCGTTCTCCCCCATTCGCTTCTTGAGAAATCAACTTAAAATTTTTGGTGATGGCCTCGCTAACCTTCTCCATCAAAGACTTCCGGTCCTTCAAAGAAAAATGCTGGGTCTCTATGGGAAGTCCGACCCGCATTCGAATCTTCCCGGGGATGACGGTCAATTTATCCCTAGGCATGATATCCCGGCTTCCGGTAATG
>JBFMAE010000222.1:0-13042 GCA_040756085.1 Thermodesulfobacteriota bacterium
GGAGGCCATTGCCAGGCAGATCGGGATCGACAGAGTTCTTGCCGAGGTTCTTCCAGAAGACAAGGCCGATAAAGTGAAGAAGCTCCAGGCGGAAGGCAAGAAGGTGGGGATGGTGGGCGATGGTATCAACGATGCCCCTGCTCTGGCGCAGGCCGATGTAGGCATTGCAATAGGTACAGGAACGGATGTGGCCATGGAATCCTCGGACATCACCTTGATCAGCGGTGACCTGAGGGGAGTTGTGACAGCCATTGCGTTAAGCAAGGCCACCATTCGGAACATCAAACAGAACCTTTTCTGGGCTTTTGCTTACAATACCGTTCTGATTCCCGTGGCAGCAGGAGTTCTTTTCCCATTTTTTGGCATCCTTCTCAATCCCATTTTTGCAGCAGCAGCCATGGGGCTTTCCTCTGTAACGGTAGTCAGCAATGCCTTGAGGCTGAGGAGATTTAAAGCGCCACTGAGTTGAAAGATATGGGATGATGGAATAATGGAATGCTGGGTAATTGAGAATGGAATTTAATTTTTTACTGCTTCTCCCAATATTCCGATAAAATCGAAAGGAGACTTTTATGGCTCGATTTTTTGATGACAACTCGTTGTCGATTGGGAACACACCGATGGTGAAGATGAATCAAATGGCTCAAGGACTCAAGGCCACGATTCTCGGAAAGATCGAAGGTCGCAACCCTGCCTATTCGGTCAAGTGCCGGATCGGGGCCAGCATGATCTGGGCCGCAGAAAAACAGGGGCTCCTTAAACCCGGGATGGAGATCATTGAACCGACAAGCGGAAATACAGGCATTGCGTTGGCCTATGTGGCTGCGGCGCGAGGGTATAGACTCAACGTCACTATGCCTGAAACCATGTCGATGGAACGTAGGAAGGTACTCGCCATTCTTGGCGCAAACATCATCCTGACCCCAGGTGCTAAAGGAATGAAAGGGGCGGTGGGGGAAGCTGAGCGCATTGTAGCGTCAAGTTCCAATTACTTTATGCCCCAGCAGTTTAAAAATCCGGCCAACCCGGAAATCCATTTCATAACCACTGGTCCGGAGATTTGGGAACAAACTGAGGGGAAAATAGATGTCCTCATCTCAGGAGTGGGCACAGGAGGTACGATTACAGGAGTATCTCGATATATTAAGGGAGAAAAGAAGAAGAAGATTGTAAGCATTGCTGTCGAACCCGCAGAGAGCCCTGTCATTACACAACACCTTGCAGGAAAAGAACTCAAGCCCGGACCACACAAGATCCAGGGGATTGGTGCTGGATTCATCCCGGACACTCTCGACTTGTCTATAGTGGATCGCGTGGAACAGGTCACCAGTGAAGAGGCAATAGAACATGCAAGGCGGCTTGCTCGCGAGGAAGGGATCCTTTCGGGCGTCAGTTGTGGCGCCGCGATTGCAGTTGCGTTAAGGCTTGCAAGGAACGATGAATTCAAAGGGAAGACGATGGTTACCATACTGCCTGATTCAGGCGAAAGGTATCTCAGTGGGTCCCTTTTCGAAGGGATTTTCGATGAAGCCGGTCTCCCCAGGATATAAGGGATAGGATTGTTTTATTTAGAACTACGGCGCAGGGCTGATGGATTAAGACTAAAGCCTTGAAACACAAGAAGGGGGAGACGGAAATGATTTTAAGAAAAAAACAAAAACAGTTCTTGATTGGAATTCTGGTTCTTCTCATCGCTCTTTGGAGTTCACATGCCTTTTCCATTACCGAGGACGAAAAAAACAATATCGCCGTCTATGAGAAGGTGGCTGATGGGGTAGTTAACATCACCAGCATTGCTGTCCAGATGGACTTCTTCTTTAACCCCTTCCCCACCCAGGGATCAGGTTCCGGCTCCATCATTGATACGAAAGGACATATCGTGACGAATCACCATGTCGTGGCCAATGCCCAGAAACTGGAAGTGACCCTGGCAGATGGGTCGAAATGGCCTGCCAGACTGATTGGATCTGACCCAGACAATGATCTGGCTGTGATCAAGATCGATGCCCCCAGGGAAAAGCTGAAGGCGATTCCTATGGGAGATTCAAAAAATGTGAGGATCGGGCAGAAGGTCCTGGCCATCGGCAATCCTTTCGGCTTACAGAGGACACTCACCACAGGGATTGTCAGTTCCCTCGGCCGAACCATCCGATCCGAGGTAGGGACATTAATAGAAGATGTGATTCAGACCGATGCAGCCATTAATCCAGGAAACTCTGGAGGCCCCCTTCTCAACTCAGATGGGGAAATCATCGGGATCAATAGCGCCATCATCAGTCCATCTGGAGGCAATGTGGGCATTGGTTTTGCCATTCCCGTCAATACCGCAAAGCGGGTGGTCCCAGAATTAATTGGAAAGGGATATGTGACGTATCCCTGGATCGGCGCGACCATTCAAACTCTCATTCCCGAAATGGCGAAATTTCTTAAGCTGAAAGTGGAACGAGGAGCGATGATCTTAGAAGTGGAAAAGGGTGGCCCTGCTGATAAGGCCGGTTTGAAAGGAGGGAATCAGCGGGTTCAAGTTGGAAACATGATCGTCCTTGTGGGCGGAGATATCGTGGTGAAGGCGAATCAACATGATATGAAGAGCAGCGACGAACTGATTCGTTACATTCGGGAGAAGAAACCGGGGGATACGATTCTCCTTAAAGTGCTGCGGAAAGACAGTTTCGTGGATGTGAAAGTGACCCTCGGCGAGAGGCCGAAGAGGAGGTAATCAAATGGAAGGTTTATTGGTTCAATGGGGGCGAGATTATGGAACGGGGCCAGGGATGATGTGGGGTTGGTGGGGCATGGGCTGGATCTTCATGATCATCTTCTGGGGGCTTATCGTTGTGGGTATTATTTTTCTCATTCGATGGGTGGTGGGAATGACGAAAGGAGTCAGGGGGGAGGAGTCCGCTTTCGATATCCTGAAGAAACGCTATGCCCGGGGGGAGATCAACAGAGAGGAATTTGAGGAGAAGAAGAAAGATCTGCTTTGAGTTAATTCATCCTCAGGTGCCTCCCCATAACGAAAAAGAATTCTTCCCTCTATTCATTCCAACCTTCCATCCCTGAGAGAGATGGTCCGGGTTGAAAAAGAACTATTTTCTGGATTATGGGTGACCATGACAATCGTCTGTCCTTCTTCATTGAGGGACTTGAAGAGTTCCATAATCTCCTTTCCTGTTTTGGAATCTAAGTTCCCTGTCGGCTCATCGGCTAAGAGAATGGGTGGAGAATTGACCAAGGCCCTTGCGATCGCTACCCTCTCCTGCTCGCCTCCGGAAAGTTGATCAGGAAGCCTTCTCTCTTTCCCTCTCAATCCCGTCCTCTCCAGAATCTCCTCGGCCATCTTTCCTTGTTCCCGATTCGGCGTCTCCGTGATGGAAAGAGGAAGCATCACGTTCTCTATTACGGTTAGATAAGGGATTAGCTGAAAAGACTGAAAGATAAAACCGAGATATTCCCTTCTGAAGTCGGCCAACCTCTCCAGTGGAAGTTTGTAGATCGGGATCTCATCCACAACCACTTCTCCTCGGGTGGGATGGTTGAGTCCCCCAAGAATGGTCAAAAGAGTTGACTTTCCGGACCCCGAGGGCCCCATCACTGAAACAAATTCTCCCTTCTCGATGTTCAGATCCACATCGACCAGAGCCATCACACACTCCTCACCGCTCTCGTAAGTCTTATTCAGTCTCCTGATTTCTATCAAGCTCATGTTTTTCCTCCAGCATAGTGCGGAGCGCCTGGTGTAATATGAAGCACCAAAATCCAGGCACCAAATCCCAAACAAATTCGAATCACCAAATTTTAAACAAAATTGTTTTGGTCATTTGAACATTGAAGTTTGGAGCTTGTGATTTGGAATTTCCTGCTCTATGCTCTGCGCCATCTCATAGTGCCCTCAATGCCGTGGTCGGATCCATCTTCGAGGCGTGAATGGCCGGATAGGCGCTCGATGCAACCCCGATCAACACCGAGAGCAAAATTGCTCCAATGGCTAAAAAAGGATCGATGGTTACCTTTGCACCATTCATCCCTGTGATCATCGGCCCGATAAAATGAGAAATCCCCAGGCCGAGTGTGTATCCTACTATTCCTGCGATCAACCCAACGATCAGGGCTTCTAAAAAGATGATCCGGATAACGTGGGATTTCCGAAACCCAATAGCTCGAAAGATCCCGATCTCTCTCTTCCTCTCATTCACCGAAGCCATCATATTGGTGAAGACGATGAGGCCTCCAATGAGAAGGACAATGATCGATATCCCGACAGAAAACTTTTTGAAATGGTCCAAAGCCTCCATCTTCGTTTGGAGAGTCTGTTTGATCGCTGTCACTTTAGCATGAGGCAATTGTTTCGAGATCTGACTCACGATCTCTTCAATCGGACAGGTATTGCAAAAGGCCGAAACCTCTATCAGACTCAATGCCCCCGGTTTCTTCATCGCCTCTTGGACAAAAGTTAAATCACCGAAGATGAGAAAGTCATCCTGTGATCCTGTCTCATCCAGAACACCTGAAATCCTGACCGACGTTCCATTGATCCGTAAGGCGTCGCCGGTACTTTTGAAGAGCCGAACGGCTACCTCGTTTCCAAGCAGAACCTCATCCCGGCCCTTCGGCCCAGTCCCATGAATCTTCCACCATTTCTTCAATCTTATCTCTTCCGAGAATTGAACGCCCATGAGGGGAACTTTTTTCCCCTCTATTTCCACCACTCCGATCAATTTGGGTGAAACATTACTGATATTTTCCCGAACCTCGATCTGGCGAATCTTTGGAACATCCGAATCCTTCAGAGTTTGAGGATCAACGGACACGCCTCCGATATTCATCCCACCGTAGGAGAGAGAAAGGTCGTCGGATCTTGGGATGATGAGGATATTGGCTCCGAACTCATCCAGTTTGTTGGCAATATCCTCATTCATCATTCTGGTGATGGAGATGAGGGTGACCACGGTTGTGATACCAATAGTCAGGCCAAGGATGAGGAAGAAGACTTTGCCTTTTCGCCTCCGCAAATTGTTAATGGAAATGTCTTTGAGTCTCATCTTATTACCTCAAAAATAAAATACTAAATCCAAATGTCAAAGCCCAAATGTCAAACAAATTTCCGATGACTAAATGTCAAAAAGAATGTTTCCCATTTTGTCATTTAGATTTCGTTTGAATGTTGGACTTTGGAATTTGGCATTTATGATTATACTCTCGGCTTCCATTGAGTAACAATTTTTTCGTCGATCTGGATCCGGTCTTTCTCGATCGTACTTGGAATAACGTCGGGTGGATAATTGAGACAACCTCCCTGGATTCCCTTGAGGGTCTCAAGATTCCATACCGTATAACAAGCATTGCAGACCAATGTCTTGTCTTGAATATGAAATCGGGTTGAACGGCATGGCTCACACATGCTGACTGCTGTCACCACTCTTCCACTCGGGGTAATGTAGGTGAGGAGTGGAGTCTTGACCCCATTGCTTTCATATTCAAAACGGACCATCTTCTTCTCCATCACTACATCGAGAGGGATGGAAATTTTTCTATTCTCTACTTTGGCTTGGATATCGGTCATGCGAATTGTCTGGCCGGTATAATCTACTCCACTTGCCACTCTCTTTTGAGAGGTGATCTTAGGATTAGAGGTTACTTTTTCTTGGATGATCCAATAACCAACCCCTCCCAATGCAATGGCGATGAGAGCTAAGGGAATCGGTATCCAGTAAGATTTTCTTTTCTTCTCACCCAATACCTTCTCCTTCTTGTCTTGAAATGACGAATCCGAAATTTTAAACCCACATTTTTTGCAGAAATTGCTTGAATCCTGATTCTTTGTCTGACACTTTGGACATGGCTTCATTGAATCATCCTCCTTCCTGCCTGCGGTAGGCAGGTTTTAAATTTCTTGAATTTCTCTCCCGTTATAAGTGAGGGAGACTACAATTTTGTTGTCTTCAATAATATCTATCTGGATGTGACAGCCGAAGTTAGTGACTTTTGCCTCCGCTCCCTTCTTCTGTGTCTTTTTCTCATAATATTCTAATGCCTTAGCCTTTGCTTCCTTTTCAACTTTTGGATCCAGAGGTTGAACTCTTCCCCCTCCGCATCCACTTCTGCAGCAGGATGCCTTCGCCGTTACAATGGGTTCCAATTTTTCATAAGTTTCGATCTTGGCCTTAGCCTTTGCTTTTAAAAGCCACTGCCCAAAGAGAAGATTCGGATTTCCTCGGCTATCTTTTAGAATAGTTTTCTCTACGAATTGGGAAATCATCCATCCCTTTCTAAGCTCTTCCTTAAAATTTTCGATGCTTCCACCCATCTTCTTTTTAAGATCCGCATCGGATAAAGCGAACCTCTTTTTAATAGCTTCTAACTGTTTTCCAATCTCCTCCTCGGGGGCGGAAGTATAGCCTGCCCTCTTAGCCTCCTGAAGAAGGATCTTTTCCACAATCATCTCATCGATGATATCTGTTTTGAGGCGGTTCAGGTTTTCCTTCCCTGTTTCACCCTCAAAGAGGCCTCGACCATAACGGGATTCATAGATTTTCTTTGCCCGGTCTAACCTCATTAAATATTCTTTTCGGGTAATTTCTTCGCCGTTTACCTTTCCTACCAGTTTAGGCTCGAAGCCCCCCATCCAGAAAAATACGATTGTTCCCATCAGAATGAGACTTACTGCTCCGAAAAGGATGGATCGATTCTTGAAACGGGTTTCTTTTCTCGTCGGGAGCGGATTTCCGCAGTGAACACAAAATTGATTTCCCATTTCATTCCCCTCACCACATGAAGGGCACGCTATTGTATCGATATTTTCTGGATGGTTTTCCATATTTTTCCCCTCCTCAAATTTAGCCTTTAACTCGGTGCCCGTACTTTTCATCTAATAACTCAATGGCCTGTTCAATGCTAAACCCTTCTGCCAGTTTTTCACGTATGAAATTCTTTTCCTCAAGGGCTCCTTTTGGCATATCGCATTCACATGTCGCCAGGGGAAGTTCGCCACATCCGCCACAGGCGCATTTGAAATTTTTGGCCACGGCAATCACCTGCGCCTCATCCGCTTTGATGGGAGATCTTTGGGCAGGAACTGCTGGCGAACTTAATCTGGAAGGAACCTCCCCTTTCAAGAAGGTTGTCCCTATCTTGACAAGAATACCGAGGAGGAAGACCGCTCCGATCACCAGAGCGATTGTCTTGTAGGAAGGACCAGCCGACTGTCGCCTTAGATTCTCCCTGGCTGGACTATCCATTTCTTCGCCACAAGCGACACAGAAAGAAGCATCCAGTTCGTTGAAGTGACCACATTTTCTGCACTTCCTTTGGTTTCCTTTTACCGATTTTTGAACCTTCGATAGCCTTTCTCCACACTGGGTGCAGAATAGGGAGTCCTCAGGATTCTCGGAGCCGCAGAGACTGCATGGAATATGAGCTCCTAAGGGCTCTCCACATTTTCTACAGAATTTTGACTGCTTCGGGTTTTCCAGCCCACATTGATTACATTTCATTCAGTTCTCCTTTCTACGATGCGTAACTGTGAAGACCAGAAATTAAGTAGTTAACCCCCCAATAGGTGAAGAGGACTGCCAGAAATCCCACAATGGAGAAATAGACCATCTTCTGACCCATCCACCTTCCGCTATATCTTCCATGGAGGAGCATAGCATAGACAATCCATGTGATGAGAGACCAGGTCTCCTTAGGATCCCAACTCCAATAGGTTCCCCAAGCGTAATTGGCCCAGATCGCGCCGGTAATAATTCCTATCGTGAATAATAGGAACCCCACGATGAGGGCCTTATAATTGATATCTTCGAGAGTCCTGTGATCCGGGAGCAAGCTATTCCGGGCCCAATTCATCTTTTTCAGAAGATAAAGAACACTCACTCCAAAAGAGATGGTAAAGGCCGCATATCCGAGAAAAGAGGTGACCACATGGTAAAAGAGCCAGTCACTCCGGAGGGCGGGCATCAGAGGTCTTATCTCTGGAGAGAGGGAGAGGATGGCGATGCCCATGGTCAAGAAACCAAGGGGGATGATGGGGGCCCCCAGACTTCTTGCGCCCCAGAAGCGTTCAAAAAGGAGATAAAGCCCCACAATGGCCCAGGCAAAGAATACCATCGATTCATACATATTTGACAAAGGGACATAACCGATTCCTAATCGATGGGATTCGAAATACCGGATCACTATTCCTATAGTATTGAGCCCAAATCCGGAAAAGGCCACCCATGTGCCAATCTTTCCAAGACTCTCCCTTCTTATCCCAATATAGAGGAAATAGAAGATGGAGGAGAGGAGATATAGGAACATGGTGAACTGAAAGAAGATGTCGTTAATCATTATTTTCTCCTTTCTTAGAGGATCTTCGGCGCAAGACGAAAGAGAGGAAGAGTCCCAGTACCAGGATTCCAAATCCTGTCCATACCACCCAGACCCCAGGATCCTTAACCACCATGAGGCCGGTATAAGGTTTTCCTCCTCCAAGATAGTTAATAAACTTCACTCTATAGGTATCGTCCTTCGAACCGTGGAAATCCGGATACTTTAAGAAAGACCATCCCCGGAACGATAACTTGCCATTCTGGTAAATATTTAGCTGGACCGCCGGATTGTTCAATTGGTCTGACTTGGAGAAGATATGGTTTCCCTGATCTAAGCTGAAATCAGGGATGAACGTAACAAATTGGACTTTGTGATCTGTCCCGGGAATTTGCTTCGTCTCCCCTTCACCAATCTGTATACGATATCCAGAAGGACCGTTTCCTTTCGGAATAATCTCCAGCTCCGCTTTTCCCTCTCCAGGGCGGGGAGGCGTGACTCCATAACTTGCCTGATAAAAGGAGATACCCCTGTACTGAAGGGGGTCATTGACGCGGATTGTCTTCTTTAGGATTTCTTGGCCATTTTCGAGAATGGTCAACTGGCTGAGATACTCCTTCGGGGTTTGAGATCCGGGGTAGTAAGTCACATCGAACTTGTCACAACGGACGGTGAATCCGAGATGGAGAGGTTGGTCCGATGACTTCAGCACGATAGCGTCGATAGACTCTCCTTGTGGAATATTGATATGCCCCTTGAACCCCCAGATATTTCCGATCAGAGAGCCTCCAAGGATGACGATCAGGCTGAGATGGGTGAGGTGAGGACCGAGCTTACCGATCCATTCCCTTCGAGTTAATCTATTATGGGTTCGGATCTTAGGAAACCGGTTGAGAGTACAGGTGATGAGGTTGACCATGAGAAGGAAGAGGAGGAGCTCGAACCACCAGGAACTGAAGATGTTAAAGAACCCAAAAAGATCAAAGAGGTGATAAAGGGTGAGACCGTATTGGGCGATGTAGAAATCCACCTCCTTTTGCTGAGGGAGCAGGGTTCCGATAATCGAGACAGATACGATCGTGAACAACAATAGTATTGTCGTTTTGAGGGAGACAAAGACTCCGTGAATCTTTTTGAGTTCTTGCATAACTCCTCCGGAGAAGTAAAGTAGTTAGCTATGCTTTTGAAAGATGTCCGATCATACTTACGGGGAAGTGGGTGGGTGGAATATTAATTTTACAAAACCTTGATCGGAGAGTGTGTTGAATATAATCGAAATAGAAGAGGAATTAAGTGTTGGCAGATAGACTCCAACTTCTTGGCGAAGACATAGACTGATAGAACTTGAAGAGGAGCAGAGTGGACATTTCGGTATATAGGGATTGCAGTGATCCATATCACAGGCTAATTGAAAAGAGGGGGGAGAATTGCTGATCGGTAAAGAAAAGCTAGAAATCCTTGTATAAATAGGTAAAATCAAAAGAATTGAAATGATAATAATCAAGGCTTTTTTAAACATTAAAATTTAAATAACATATTTGTATTAAAATTGTCAATTAAAAAAGTAAAGAATATTTAAAAATATTTTACTAATTTAGTTTACAATAAAAATTGGGTTTTTATAAAGTTTAGATCAGAGAATGAGATTTGCAAGTCCCTGGTTTTAATCTTAAAATATTTTTTAAACCTACATCTCACCAAAGATAGCAATGAAAGACCAATTTCATATCCAATGGCACATCACCAATCTTTGCAACCTCCGCTGTAAGCACTGCTACCAAGAAGATTTTTCAAAGAGCAGCGATCTGGATTGGCCGGGGATTAAGAGGGTATCCGATCATCTCTTCACAACATTGAAGCAATGGGAGAAGACTGCCTGCATCCATCTCACTGGAGGTGAGCCGCTACTGAAAGCCGAACTCTTCCCCTTTCTTCATCATTTAGACCAACAATCGTTTGTTGAAGAGTTAGGAATCATCTCCAATGGTATTCTCTTGGACCGAGAGTGGGTCGATAGATTTTCCCTCTTTTCGAAATTGAAGAAGATCAAGGTCTCCCTGGATGGGGCAGAGGCTGAGACAAATGATAGGATTCGACAGAAGGAGGTTTTTGAGAAGGTGGTGAAAAGCCTCTCATGGCTAACCAGGGAAAAAAGATTTGAGATCATCCTCATGTTCACCGTAATGAAGAGGAATGTCAAGGACCTCCTGTCCCTGTTCGGACTTTGCAAGGACTTGGGTATCCATGGGTTGATCATCGAGCGATTCATCCCATTGGGAAGAGGCAAAGTGATCATGAATGAGGTTCTGAGTAAGGATGAATGGAAAGAAATGGTAGAAATGCTCCTGGATTTTTTCTCAGCCGATGGAGAGAGCCAGAGTTTTGTTTCCTACCAAGCGTTTCAAATCAAATTCAGCGGAGGAGAGTCTGAGCTCTTAGGGGCTCCCTGCGTCATAGGAGTGGATGGCCTTTGCATCATGCCGGAAGGGAGTGTTTATCCTTGCCGAAGGTTTCCCATTCCAATAGGGAATCTTTTACATGATTCCTTGAAGACAATATGGGAGAACTCAGAGATATTAGAGATGTTGAGAAAAAAAGAAAACCTCAAAGGCAAATGTGGAAGTTGTGAAGTTAAAGAATGTCGGGGGTGTCGGAGTTTGGCCCTTGCCTTTACCGGCGACTACCTTGAAGAAGACCCGAATTGTTGGTACTATGACGTATAATATGGACATATCGTATACTACAATCGGAAGTCTTATTTCCTACTGTGTAGTAGTATATTTTCGCTACTATAAAACCCCAACCATACCTAAGTGCCTAAATTTCATCCGCCTACGCAGGAGGCCACGGCCTTGCCCGTGAGGCTCCATTTTACCCCTCCAATGTCTGTTTGATTTTGTAGGATCAACGAGGAAGATGCCTCTTTGTAATCTGTCCTTTCGATTAATCCCCTTTAGAATGGTTAATTTTTATCCATATTCTGAAATTTCGGTTAATTAATTTTTTCAATGGTAAGAAAAGATCTTGAAATCTGAAGATAAAATTTTATTCGTCTTGTGGCACATAAAATGCATAAAAATTCTATGTAATATTTAAGAAAATGATAAATCCAGGAGTCGAAAATGGTCATTTGCCCACAATGTAGTATTGAACATGAGATAGGAGAAGAATTTTGTAGAAAATGTGGAAGTTTCCTTTTGACTGATGAAGAACCCGCTCCCGAAGGAGAAAAAACAAAAGTGCAACTCATTTGTCCAAAGTGCCAAACGCTTCATAAAAAAGGGAACTATTGCAAGAAATGTGGTTCTCTATTGGTTCAGGCAACGCCATTTCGAGAAACTGACGTTCAATCCTTGGAAAAAAAATCAATTCAAAAACGGTCAAAAGAATGGCTGAAGCTATTCAGAGAAAAGAAAGAATTGGAAATCTCTTTAAGTAAGTTGGAGACACAGCGGGATAGAGTCTCCAGTGATGTTTTCAATCCTCTATTTGTTCGTTATCAAGATCGCTTGGAGTCACTATCATCCCTGCATCAAGAAATTGAAACGGAGCTTGATTCTGTTAGAAAAAGAGCCTCGAAAGAAATCGATTTTTTAGAAAAAGAGTTGAAGCCCATTCAAAAAAGGCTTGAGGAATTTCAATTTCTCTATAAACAAGGTGCGGTAACAAAAGCCGATTTTCTTAGAGAGAAGAATGAAATGATAAAGGATATAAAATCAAGAGAGAGAAGTCTAAAAAAATATCGGCAAATCGTCTCTCTCTTGCCCAGTAAGATGGGAGGGAGTATCATTTCCTCCGGATTAACAGGATATCTCTTCCGGCCCTTAACCTTGCTTACAGCGAGTGCAATCATTATTCTGATGGGTGCAGGGGTGTATTTTCTTCGACAATGGCACTCACAGTCCAGCAGGCCAATTGCAAAAGAAATCGTTGCCTCCCCTTCCACTCCATCTCCTCCACAAAGCCCAGGCACTGTTATTGAAGGCCAAGAAGTCGAAAAGATAAAGTCCCTCTTTGAAAATATTAGACAGGCAAACCTTCAGAAGAACATTGACCTTTTCATGTCCTGTTTCTCTCGTGATTTTAATGGCAGGGAAGGGAAGCGGCTGGATACAATCGAAACATGGAAACATTTCAATTACCTTGATCTCTCATATGATTTGAAGAAGCAGACGATATCCGGTAATACCGCCAATGTCAGGTTAGAGTGGCTGGTCAGAGTTTCCCAAAAAGTTGGTGGGCAACAGCAGGACAGCAGAATCGTTCTGGACGCAACATTAAAGAGAGAAGACGGTCGTTGGAAGATAAAAGAGATCAAACCTATAAGTTAACCCTGTTGTTGCATTAAATTCACCGCTCAGAATTATGAACCCTTTGCCCATTGAGGAATGAACCTTCGATAAATAGTATTTGCGGGATCACTCCAATGGTGACCTTTAGAAAATATCATCAAAGGGGAAATCGCCTTTTTATCGTAGCATCCAGTTAATTGAACAAGAAATTTATGTAACAATAGGGTTAAGCTTCCAAAATGTTATAGGAGGGCAAATATGTTTTGCACAAATTGTGGTGCTTCCAATGAAAACGATGCAACATTCTGTATCAATTGTGGTGGATCGCTTAGCGAGATCCAAAGAGAGGAAAAGTTATCATGCGTGAGAGTGTTAAATAATAAGTTTTCACTTGAGAAAATTGATTTTCTTAAGGCTCTCTTTGATTTTTCATTCAATCAATT
>JBFMAE010000223.1:0-20160 GCA_040756085.1 Thermodesulfobacteriota bacterium
GGTCGTGGGTTCATCCGCGATGAGGAGTTTGGGCTGACAGGAGAGGGCCATTGCGATCATCGCTCTCTGCCTCATGCCTCCGCTCAATTGGTGGGGGTAGGCATCAACCCTCGTCTCAGGAAAAGGGATTTTCACGCGGTCCAACATCTCGATCGCTCTCTTTCTGGCCGCTGCCTTATTTAACCCCTGATGGAGGAGAATGGCTTCCATGATCTGGTCTCCAATCGTAAAGACCGGATTAAGAGAGGTCATTGGCTCCTGAAAGATCATGGAGATATCATTTCCCCTAACCCCCTCCATCTCCTTCTCTTCTAACTGGATCAGATTTCTCCCCTCGAAGAGGGTCTCCCCGTTGACGATTTGACCCGGGGGGCTGGGGATGAGCTTCAGAATGGAGAGACCGGTGACGCTCTTTCCACATCCTGACTCGCCCACGAGACTAAGGATTTCTCCAGAATGGATCTCAAAGCTTACTTCTTCAACGGCCCTGACCACCCCTTCTTCCGTGAAGAAATGGGTGGATAGAGCGCGGACTTCCAAAAGGGGCCTATTTCCGAAATTCTCGATTTTCATTTCTCAATTCTCAATGATCAATTGGCAATTGATAATTGGTAATTGATAATTGAACATTATCATCTCCTCCCCCGGAGTCTCGGATCGAGCGCATCCCTCAACCCCTCTCCCAGCAGGTTAAAGGAGAGGACGGTGATGAGAATGGCCAGTCCCGGGAAGACAGTCAACCACCAGGCATCGAAGATGTATGTCCTTCCTTCCGTAAGGATATTTCCCCAACTCGGGGCAGGGGGTTGAACGCCAAACCCGAGGAAACTGAGGCTCGCCTCTACCAGAATTGCTGTGGCCACATCGAGTGTGGCCGTAACGAAGACCGGAGCTAACGCATTGGGAAGGATGTGTCGAAAGATGATCCTGGAATCTTTCACACCGAGAGCTTTCGCTGCCTGGACAAAGTCTCTTTCTCTCAGTGAGAGGAATTCTGCTCTCACAAAACGGGACGTTCCCATCCAGGAGGTGATTCCTATGACAACCATGACATTATAAAACCTGGGACCTAAAATAGCCACCACCGTTAGAATGAGGAAGAAGGTCGGAAAACAGAACATGATGTCCACAAAGCGCATGAGAAGAGAATCCAACCATCTCCCATAATATCCCGCCACCGCCCCTACCAGAATACCGATGAAGATGGAGATCGCAACGGCAATAAATCCTACCGTCAGGGAGATTCTGGAACCATAAAGCATCCGGCTGAAGACATCCCTTCCCAACTGATCCGTACCAAGATAATGCAGGAGAGAAGGGGGTTTTAATTTCAAAGAGACTTCCGTCTTACCGGGATCGTAAGGAGAGAGAAGGGAGGCGAAGATAGCCATCGTAAAGACGATCACGATGCAAATCAAACCCCCTACAGCCAGATGGTTCCTTTTAAAGAATCGCCAGAAGAGTTTCGCCTGTGATTCCATCGAACGATCCTAAATGACAAATCCCCCCTCGCCCCCCTTTACTAAAGGGGGGCGCCGCCGTCCATAGCCTGCCATCGCCGAAACGCTCTCGCCTGCCAGAGAACTTGCCTGCCTGCACGAAGCGTTTCGGCGAAGGCAGGTTCGGCGAGCAGGTCGTGCAAGCAGGCCAGACTTTGGCGCCGGACGGTTGGGGGAGTTATGGCATGCTTGAAATTTAGGATTTGAAATTTTCATTTTTATTGATATCGAATCCGGGGATCTGCAATCCCGTAAAGAATGTCAGCAATAAAGTTACCGATGAGCGTGAGCACGGCCGATATGGTAAGGATTGTCATCACCACAGGATAGTCCCGGGCGAGAACCGCCTGATAAGCCAGTCGGCCAATCCCTGGCCAGGCAAAGACGGATTCCATGATGATGGAACCACCGATCAGTCCAGGAATGAGAAACCCGAACAATGTAATGATGGGAAGAAGTGCATTCCGGAGACCATGTTTATAATAGACTGTCTCCTCCGGAACCCCTTTCGCTTTCGCCGTCCGGATGTAATCCTGTCGGATGACCTCAAGCATGCTGGATCGTGTATATCGTGAGAGACCTGCGATGCCATGAATCGCCATGATGAGGGCAGGGAGCATCAAGTGCCATATCCGGTCTAAGACCATCTCGGCTGTACTAAATCCTTCCGTGACAAAAGACCGCATTCCGAGGACCGGATAGCCAAAAAGCTTGACCGTCCCAAGGATGATGAGGTAGGCAAGCCAGAAGCCTGGGATGGAAAGTCCCAGAAAGGCTCCGAAGGTAGTCAGGCGGTCCATCACAGAGTATTGCCGTCTGGCTGAAAAGACGCCAAGAGGAATCGCCAAGGAGAAGATGATGATGGTTGCAACAAGGTTGAGGAGGAGGGTGTTCCAGATCCTTTCACCAATCTTTGTCATCACCGGTCTTCCATCCTTAAAGGAGTAGAGTTTACCGGTAAAAAGTTTTTTGATCCACAGGACGTACTGCTGATAGATGGGTTTATCCAGATCATAATTCTTTTCCATCTGCTCAATAATCTTGGGTGAGACCTTGGGATCTATAGTCAACGCAATCGGACTTCCCGGAGCCTGCGTGATAATGACCCAGGAAAGGATACTGATGCCGATCAGGGTGATGAACATTTGGAAGAGACGTCGAAGGATAAAAGAAGACATGCGCTATTTTTCCAAAACGGTTTCCCTGGGAACATACCATCTGATAAGATCGTACATCAGGCCTGCTTTTTCCATTTTGATCGGTTGATAGGTCTTCTGACCTGACGAATTTTCTTCAAGCAATACAAATTTTCTCTGGAGAGCAGAAATCCCAAGGGGTGAAAAGAGAAAGGTGTAAGGTTGATCTTCAGCCATTAATTTGTGGATTCGCCAGTAAATCTGTTTTCGCTTCTCGAGATCGTATTCCCTTCTCCCTTCCTCCCAGAGCCGGTCCACCTCCGGGTTCTGGTAAGAGATGAAGTTGAAGCCTTTCTCAATCTGGCTGGAATGCCAGATCATATAGTCATCGGGATCCGGGGAGAGACCCCAGCCAAGAATGCAGACGTCAAAATGCCTTGCATTGATAAAATTCTTAAGGAAGACACTCCACTCATAAGTTTCAAAAGTGACATCCACCCCGAGTTCCCGAAGCTGTCGCTGAACAAGGACGCCAACATCCCGGCGTATATCATTCCCGCTATTGGTAATCAACTTGAAGCGAAAGGGTTTTCCATCTTTGTCCAAGATGCCATCGCCGTCTGTGTCCCTCCATTCCGCTTCCGCCAGAAATTGACGGGCTTTTTGAGGATCATAGGGGAGTGGTTTCACATTTGGATTGTAATACCAGAGGTGGCTGGGGAAGGGGCCGCTGATCACGGTTCCCAATCCGTAAAGAACGTACTGAACGATCTCCTCCCGGTTGATCGCATGGGTGAAGGCTTGACGGACCCGCTTGTCCTTAAAGAGCGGATTTTTTAGATTGTACCCAATATAGGTGTAGCTGAGAGCCGGTTGGGAATAGACATTCAGAAAAGGAACTTCATTCATTCGGCGAAACTGGAAGGGATTAACCCCTGAACTGTCAATTCCACGAGTGAGGATTTCGATCTCGCTCAGAGCGGTTTCTGGAATAATCCGGTAGATGATACGGTCCAAATTAGGCTTACCTTGAAAATATTGTGGATTCGCTTCAACGACGATCTTTTCATCGGTCACCCACTCTACGAATCGAAAAGGGCCAGTCCCGATCGGTCTGCGGTTGAACGCAGTGGTATTGATGTCTTCTGTTTTTAGAAGGTGTTTGGGTATGATGCCCATGCCCCAGGTCTGAAGGCCTGGGGAGAAGGGTTGTTTATAGGTCACTCGGAATGTATAGGGATCCAACACCTCAGCCTTTTTTACCAGTTCATAGTCGCTACGGCGGACCGTATTCGTCTTTTCATCCATGATCTTATCATAAGTAAACTTCACATCTTCGGCGGTGAACTCCTTTCCGTCATGCCAGAGAACGCCCTTTCGCAAAAAGAAGGTGATCACGGGCTCCGGACCTTCCTCAACCTTCCAAGATTCTGCTAATTCTCCAACAAAGTTTTGAAGATCTCTATCATACTTGATCATACCGTTAAACACGAAGGAGTTAATATCACTGGAAGCCGAATCCTGAGCAAGGATGGGGTTGAGAAAGGAGGCATCGCCAATGGAACTGATGATCAACTGATTGACCTTCAGGGTAGGCCGGGAACCGACGAAGAGAATATTGATCCCCAAAAGGATGAGGAAAAAAATGGGGGATATGAGAAGAAGAAACTTGATCTTCAGAGGAGATTTCCTTCAAAAAGCTATTAGCATTCAGCCATCCGCTGATGGCTCTATAAATAATTATAGAGGAAAAACTTTTTCTTCACAACTAAACCATGTTCATGATATGTGTTAATCCGAACATAATCGGGAACAGAATGTCGAATCGATCGTTTTCTCCGAACTCCGAACTTATCACTCCGAACTTCATTTAAATCTATCGGCTGGTCACCAGAACCTTGAAGCCCATCTGGGAGAGTTTTTCTGCCAGGACGAGGGCTGCGTCTCTGGTTTCGAATTGGCCCACTCTGACCCGGTGGTATTTCTGTGTCAATGTTTCCACTATGGTCACATAGACGTTTTCAAAACTTTTTCGGAGTTGTTCAGCCAACTTCTGAGCGTTATTTTCATCAGCGAAGGAACCTACCTGGAGAGTGAATCGCAGGACTGGCTCAATCGCAACACTGACCACCTCCACTTTGACCAACGCCGTGCCTTTTTCCCACATCCCGAGCATCTGGGCCGCAGCATAAGAAACATCGATGATCCTCTCCTTCACAAAAGGGCCCCGATCATTGACCTTTAACTCAAGGGACCTCCCATTCTCTAAGTTCGTCACCATCACGACCGTACCCAAAGGGAGGGTATTATGAGCACAGGTGAGCTGGTACATATCATAGACTTCGCCACTTGAAGTCGGTCTCCCATGAAATTCTCCTCCATACCAGGAGGCAACCCCGTATTGAACCGTCTTACTCTCCCTCTTCTCAACCTTCTCCTCCCTTACTTCCTTTTTTTCTGGAGGAGGCACCCTTTTTTCATAAACGATGCGATGTCTGGGTCCACAGGCCGTCAAGAGGAGAAAAGAGAGGCCTATTAAAATAATGGGTAGGGGAGGCTTTAGCCTCCCATTATTTATAAAAAACTTCTCCATTGAATCTCCAGACGACAATTATCTACACCCACGTGGCTTCTAAAAACATCCTCGGCGTAAGAAGTCCTCTTGATCATTTGTGAGCGGGTTCGTTTCGGCGACATTGAAAAAGCGGTATCAATCAGAAATCCACTTTAAATAATAGGGAATATTCCTTTCAGGGATTCTTTCTTTGCTACTCAGAAACTATCTAAATGTTGTAAGCATAACTAATTTGTAAATTATATCGCATGCCATATAATTTACAACCTTTAAATTTTGGCCTATTTTAGGGACATTTTAGGGACGTTGGTTCAAATACAACTTGATTTTGGCAGAGGATAGAGGATAGCAGTAGGATACAAGAATATGCCAAGACAAGCGAGAATCGATGCATCGGGGACTATACATCAACGAGCAAACGTTGCACGATTTTCGGGAGTCACGACTTCCTTGGTCAATCGGTATACTGCCTGCAATGAGCTTCTTGAATTGAGGGATTATACTTAGAGGATACTTAAGTTGCATTTGAACCCACGTCCCCAATTTACAGATAACAGATAACTTTTCCACTCTTCCTCTCTTTTCAGTTTTTTCAGGAGACTGTGGACTTTCCTTAAATAGACTGCAGCAGCCTCATAGCCCTTTGGCTTCGTTAAGGCAATCTGTTTTTCAGCAACATTCTTCCATATATCAATGGCGCGATCAGGGTAGCGATCTACCACTGCTTTAGCAACCTCATCTTCTTGATAGCTGTCCCATGCCCACAAAGATCGCTTTCTCGACCTATGATAGTCATACCATCGGAGAACATCATCAGGCCGCCTTTCCACAATGGCAATGTCAATAAGTACATCAGTTATAGGGAACTCACTCTTTCTAACTTCTGAAGCCTCCTTCACACTCGTTTCAGGCAATGGCCATGAGGGATCTGCCCAAGGATATTTACCGCTCTCCAGATAAAGCAGGGAGGCTGCCCGAACGGCTGGCCACACTTCTGCCTTCTCTGATGCTTTCTTCATTTCTTTATACCCGTGAAGGGATGGGATCTGCAGGAACTCTTCAGCTCTAAAAGCAGCAACCTGAAGCCAATTGCCTTCTTTTTCCCTCATTTCTCGTAAAGCATCTTTCAATTGTTTGGCGATGCCAGGCAATTGTTTCTGGGTGGCTTTAATACCCTTATGAATCCACTGCTCAGCTTCCTCCAAACGTTTGGCTTTTCTTAATACATCCACCAAACGGGTATAGCTTCCTGTGATTACCGCCTCTTGCTCACACAGGGGTATGATTTCCCCACACCGACCAGAATTTTCAAGAGCATGTATAATCCAGTTCGTCAACCTATCTCGCCGATAATTTCTTGAAAAACTATCCCCTCCTTTCGCCAATTTGAATTCGTTTAAACGTTCCATCAGCTTATCGGCCACAACACTCCAGTCTGAAACCTTTTGTTTTTTCTTCCAGAAAGATTCTGATCCGTAGCAGAGTTCGTAATCATCCTTTAACTCCGCGTCAATCACCCAGAGTATCTGCTCAATAGGAGAAAGGGATGATTTAGGTAGTGCCTGAAACACTATATCCAGGCAGGAAGAAATCTCCATGCCTGTTTCTCCCTCATCATGGCTCATCTCCACCTGTCTTATACCCGCCTCCAAGAGTTCTTTCCCCAGCGTCACGACTTCATCTGCGTGTCCCTTTGCCAAAAGTGATTTCAGGCGATCTTTGACATGCGAGTAGTCTGAAATATGTCCTTCATGATTCCAATGGTTCATCCAGCCAGGCTCGGAACTCAACTCGTGGATTTCTTTCCGTACCGCAGCTACTAATCTTTTTATAGACCCCTTTGCGAGGTTCAGTTGGTCCTGAAGATCTTCACGGATATTGGGGTATCTTTCTGACAGATCTTTAAGCAAAGCAATTAATTGTTCCTTGCTTTGTTCCTCCAGAAAGTCTTTCAAATCCGCATGGATTAATTTGCCATCTTTGTCGGAAACAAGACGGCCAGTGTCAATCTCTTCCTCCTCATCATACTCATCTTGCCAGTCTTCTTTATCCCCAAGCCCCTGCAATAATGCAATGCGTTGATCCTGTCCTGTGATTTGAGGAATTTCACGGTTTTTCTTTAGATGATCGAGATATTCGAGCACAACGGCTACCGCATGTTTGCAGGTACTCCTATAAGGACAGGTACAGACTGAGATCAACTCCCCGTCTTCAAAATCTACCTCTGTGGCATATCTTCGCCCACTAAGAACCCAGGCGATGATTCCTCCAGTTTGCGTTTGTGCCAATCCTTCCACCCTGTGACCACGATGGTAACCTTGACCCCGGGAAAGAACTCTGTGCCCGGCCCACTGCTCGAGATCATCCCAGCTTAATTTTTCAAAATGATCCCTCTTTAAAGCTTCCTTTTTCATTTTATCCCTTGAAGTTGGCCTTCTTCCCCAAAAAGTATCCGTGAATTAATATCTCATAAAAAAACTGAAGCGACTTCTCGGCAGCCTTTTTCTTGATTTCTATGCGACTCCCTTTTAAATCTTCTTTCTTCACCCATGTCCTTCTTCCACTGGCCAATCCTATAAATACTCTTCCAACGGGAGTTCTCTTTGTTCCGCCTGTTGGTCCTGCCACACCTGTGGTGGATAATCCGAATGTCGTACCAAAGGCTTTTCGAACTCCTTGAGCCATCTTCCTCGCCACCTGTGGACTCACAGCTCCGTATCTTCTTATATAATCTGATGGAATCCCTAAATGCTTTACCTTCGATTCGTTACTGTAAGTAACCATCCCACCCTCGAAGTATTTTGAGCTCCCTGACACATTGGTGATACGATCATTGATCAGTCCTCCGGTACAAGATTCTGCAATGGATAGCGTCCATCCCTTTTCTCTTAGACGATCTCCTAAGACCTTCTCTAACTTCATGGTCAGATCCTTCCAGTCCCCCTCATCCCCTGCCTACCGTCAGGCAGGCATCCCTCTCCCTCCTGGGGAAAGGGTGAAATAGTATGAAATAATTTGGAGAATAATATTTGCATAGACTCCTGCTAAGACATCATCCAGTACGATCCCAAATCCTCCCCTGTATCGTCTCTCCAGAAGGGGGATTGGAAAAGGTTTGAGAATATCGAAAAACCGAAAGAGAAAGAAACCTATCAGGATGGAGAGGACCGTCCTCGGATTCCAGAACATCGTGATGAGGAAACCTGTCATCTCATCGATGACGATCCTCTGATCATCTTTCTTCCCAAAATATTTTTGAGCCTGTTCCGAAATCCAGATGGAGAGGAGGAAAAAGGTGACGAGCGTCAATTCATAAAGAGGTGAATGAATTGCAGAGAGTATTAGGTAGATAGGAATCGTTATGAGGGTTCCCAAGGTCCCTGGAGCGATTGGAGAGTACCCTACTCCAAAACCAGTAGCAAGGAAGAGGAAAAATCGATTCATTCTTCACTCAGGGTTCAAGGATTCGAGGTTTCAAGGGTTCGAGTGAAAAGAAATTCATTATAATTCACGCTTGACTCCTTGAACCCTAGACCCCTGGAACCCTTTGTTTACAATCGAACGACGACTCCCTTTTCTTTCAGAAAGGCTTTGACCTGAGAAATGGTATATTCCCTGTAATGAAAGATGGAAGCGGCAAGCACGGCACTGGCCTTTCCGAGAACGAGTCCTTCATAAAGATGCTCGAGATAGCCGACGCCCCCTGAAGCGATGACAGGGATCCCCACCTGCTCTGATATGGTCCGGGTCAATTCAATGTCATAGCCGTCTTTAGTCCCATCCTTATCCATGCTTGTCAGCAGGATCTCGCCCGCTCCCATTTCCTCCATCCTTTTTGCCCAAAGGATCGCATCGATCCCGGTGGGAACTCTCCCTCCATGGGTGAAAACCTCCCACCCCTCATCTCTCCTTTTTGCGTCGATGGCGATGACGATGCATTGGCTTCCGAAACGCTTTGATGCCTTTTCGACTAAAGAGGGATCCCTCACTGCGGCCGTGTTGATCGAAACCTTATCGGCCCCGGCTTTCAGGAGCCTTCGAATATCTTCTAATCGCCTAACCCCACCTCCCACCGTGAGGGGAATGAAGATCTCCTCCGCTGTCCTCCGAACAATATCGATCAGGATATCTCTCTTCTCGTAGGAGGCAGTGATATCCAAAAAGGCGATCTCATCTGCGCCCTGCTGATCATAGACCTTTGCATTCTCGACGGGATCGCCTGCATCCTTCAAATCAACAAACTGGGTTCCCTTGACCACCCTTCCGCTCTTCACATCGAGGCAGGGAATGATCCGTTTGGCAAGCATCTTTTCTGCTACCTTTACCCCGCCCCGCAGAAAGCCCCGTGATTTATCACGGGGATGAATGCTGTAAATCTGGGGGGCCTCCCAATGCCCCGTGTTTTAAAGCGGGGACGGGGTTTACTTCTCTCTTAAACCCTTTTTGTCATCTGAACTTGGTTCAGGATCAAGGTCTACGATTTTAGGATTTGGTCTATTTTGAGATGCCGAAACAAGCCTGCCCTGAAGAGATTCTGAACCTCCGCCTTTAGGCGAGATCTCTCCATAGGAGGAAAGTTCAGAATGACACTTTCAGGGTTCGGCATGACACTTTTAATGTTCGGGATGATATCTCAATCTCTTTGCCACCCGAATCGCCTCTTCCAGATCGAGGCTACCGGTATAGAGGGCACGGCCCACAATGACTCCAATAACCCCTTCCGACTCCAATTCCATGAGCTGTTCAATGTCTTCTATCCGGGAAACCCCTCCAGAGGCGATTACCGGGATCGAAGTGGAACGGGTTAAAGCTTTTGTCATCTCCAGGTTCAAGCCTGTGCCCATTCCATCTCTCTCGATGTCAGTAAAGATGATTGCGGAAAAACCTATTCCCTCAGACCTCTTTGCGAGCTCGATCGTTTCTAAAGGAGCCTCCTCATTCCAACCTTGGATCGCCACCCTTCCCCTTTTGGCATCTATGGCGAGGATCACCCTTTCAGGAAAACGATGGCAAGCCTCCTCGATCAAGGAACGATTTTGAAAGGCTACTGTTCCTAAGATGACCCATTTCACGCCTGAAGAGAGATAATCTTCGATGGTCGCCAGATCACGAATGCCGCCACCCACTTCCATTGGAATATGGACAGCTCGCCTGATCTCTTCGATCAGGGATCGATGAAAGGGTTTTCCCGTCACCGCTCCGTTGAGATCGACTACATGGAGCCTCTCTGCACCCTTTGACTCCCAATGCTGGGCCATCTGAACGGGATTTTCGGAATAGACCGATTCCTGATCCATCCTGCCCTGAGAGAGCCTGACACATCTCCCTTCCTTCAGGTCCAGTGCAGGGATGACCATCATTGCTTTTCCTCCAGCTCCTGAGATCCGGGTAATCGTCTCAACATCTCATCCATCCCAACACTCGAGAGCTCTCCTGCCGTCAACCAAGAGGCTTTTCTTCTGAAGAAAGAACCGATCTTAAGCAGGTTCTCGCTAAGGGGGCTCTGGGTCTCATCAAATTTCCCCCTCCATACTTCAACGCCATCTCTGATCCGGAAGAGATGGATATCGAAGCCCACTGAGGCAGGTTTCTCCACACCAATAGAAGATCCAATCCTCTCCTCAAAACGGAAGAGAAATCCTACGAATAAGAAATCTACATTCAACTCCTCCCCTAACTGGATGGAGGATGGTATGATCCTCTCTTCAAAACGCCTTCTCTCCCAATGGAAAAAGGCTTCTTCCGTTTTTTCAAGTGGAAGAACTCTAAATTTTCCCAGCGTCTCCATCTTCTGCTGGAGGAGTCGTGTCAGGGTATTCTGGGCGCCTGGTAAAATCTCTCCTCTCTGATAGACCCCTTTACAAATCGGGCAGACCGCCTCTTTCTCAATAAAAAACGGAAGAACGGCCACACTAAGCTTGTTCTCTGCTCTAACTTCGACTATCCACGGGATGTTAAATGCGTATAGGAGGATCAGTAATAAAATTATTCTTGTCAGTAGATGTCTCAGGATTTTTTTCATCTCTCCCTCGCTGGAATGTGCCCACGATGCATGTGGAGCTTCACTTTTTAGGACCGATCTTCTTCGCATCTTCTAAAAATTGTGCAATCCCCTTATCGGTCAGAGGATGTTTCACCATCAGCTCGATGATGGAAGGGGGAATGGTCACGATCTCTGCACCCATCCGTCCAGCCTCAATCACATGAATGGGATTCCGGACGCTGGCCACTATGATCTGGGTTTCAATCTCATCGTAGTTGTCATAAATTTCCCTGATCTGCCGAATCAGATCAAGGCCGTTGAAACTGATGTCATCGAGCCTTCCCAAAAAGGGGCAGATATAAGTGGCCCCGGCCTTTGCCGCTAAAATGGCCTGGCTGGCTGAGAAGAGAAGCGTCACATTTGTCAGGATCCTTTCTGAGGAGAGGATTTTCACCGCTTTCAGGCCCTCAGGATTGATAGGAATTTTGATCACGATCATATCGCCCCAGGTCGCCATCTGTTCGGCCTCTTTAACCATCGTCTCACAGGTGGTTCCGGTCACCTCTACATTGACAGGGCCTTTTACTTCTTCTGAAATCTTCTTGATCAGGGATTCGGTCTCTTCTCCCTCTTTTGCAATGAGTGTGGGGTTGGTCGTCACACCATCGACCAAACCAAGAGCCTTGGCTTTTCTGATCTCATTCAGATTCGCTGTATCAATAAAAATTTTCACGCTTCGCCCTCCTCTCTCCCCTCACCCTTCCCTCTCCCCTTGGGGGAGAGGGAGGGGGTGAGGGGATCTTTCAATTTGTGATCTGCAATTAAACGATGCCCCATCCCCTGACCATATCGTGAATCATTTTGGTTTGTCGAAGAAGAGCCTCCATTTCATGCAGGGGGATCATACTGGAGGCATCACAGAGGGCTTCGTTCGGTCTGGGATGAGTCTCCAGGAAGAGACCATTGCAACCCACAGCAACAGCGGCCCGAGAAAGGTGGGGAACATATTGGGGGCTCCCACCTCCAGGATCCTCGCTCGGGATACCATAATTTCTGACCACATGGGTAGCATCGAAGATCACCGGGCATCCGATCTCTTGCATGATGGGAATGGCGCAGAAATCTGAGATCAATTTGTTATACCCGAAACAGGTCCCTCGCTCGGTCAGGAGTACCTGACGGTTGCCGGTACTGTGGATCTTCTTCACTGCTCCTGCCATGCTTTCAGGAGCGATGAACTGTCCCTTCTTAATGTTGACCACTTTGCCCGCCTCTCCCACTTTGAGAAGAAGGCTTGTCTGTTGACAGAGAAAGGCAGGGATCTGTATGATATCGAGGACCTCCTTGGCCCGATCCACATCCTCCATCCGGTGGACATCGGAGAGGACAGGAATGCCCACTTTCTCTTTCACCTTGTCAAGCACTTTCAACCCTTCTACAAGTCCCGGGCCTTTGTAGGACTTTTCCGAACCCCGATTATCCTTCTCATAGGAAGCCTTGAAGATCAAGGGAATCTTCAGACCTTTGCAGATTTCTTTCAACCTTTTTGCAATCTCCATGGTAATTGCTTCACCTTCCAAAACGCAGGGACCGGCGATCAATATCATGGAGTTCCCTTTTCCGATCCGGATCTCTCCAACCTGGACTTCATTCATCGGTCGCTCCTTAATTAAAATTCACTGGTCAGAAGGTTAAGGCAAAGAGGCCCGATTCGTCAAAAGGTTATGTTGTTCGTCTTTAAACTCTTTTGGCCGTAACCCTTTGACCATACACGATACGGGCTTCCTAACCCTTACCTAAACACCGTTTTCATAACTCGATGGTGACATATCTGTCGCAAGGAATTAAAAAACCATCACCAATCACCAACACTCATCCCCAAAGTATTAAATGGACCTAGCAAAATTCTCTAAAATCCTCAAGCCTTTTTGCTGGCTCTTCTCCGGGTGGAATTGGGTGGCAAAGAGATTCTCCTTCCAGATACTCGAAACGAAAGGGTTCCCATAGGTGGTGAGGGTCGAAATCCACTCTTTCTCCTCTGGAATGACATAGTAGGAGTGAACAAAGTAGAAGAAGTCTCCACTCTCTATTTCCTGAAGCATGGGAGCCTCCTTCACCTTTTCCACCGTATTCCAACCCATATGTGGAACTTTATGCTCTGGATTGGGTATGAATTTCACCACCCTTCCTTTGATCAGGTCCAATCCTCTTTGGGTCCCGAACTCCTCGCTTTCTGAAAAAAGGATTTGAAGGCCAAGACAGATGCCAAAATAGGGTTTCCCTTTTTCGATCGATTGGAGCAGGGGTTCAATCAGTCCCCACTTTTCCAAATTCTCCATACAGTCCTTGAACGCACCGACTCCTGGAAGGACAATGGCCGAAGCCCTCTGGATCTCCTTTTTATTCCGGGTCAATCTGGCTTCGAAACCGATCTTCTCAAAACCCTTCTGGACATTCCTGAGGTTTCCCATCCCATAATCAATGATAACAATCTTTGGAGCCATCGTTCTTCTGAATAGTTCAGAGTTCGGAGACTTTTCAAAATCATTTTATTTGCAGTCTATCAATTTGGTTCCCGTTCCTCCGAACTCATTACTCCGAACTTTTTATAATTAGAGCATCCCTTTTGTCGAAGGAACACGGGAGGACCGCTCATCAAAAGAAACCGCTTCTCTCAGCGCCCTTCCGAACCCCTTGAAAGCAGCCTCAACGATATGATGACTGTTCCTTCCATAAAGAAGATTAATGTGAAGCGTGATCCCTGCATGGTTGCAAAGGGCCTTGAAGAACTCCTCCACCAGTTCGAGGTCGAACGTTCCAAACCTTGCCCTTCTCAGTTTCATATGAAGAACCAGGCAGGGTCTCATCGAGAGGTCCAGAGCCACGGAGACCAGTGTCTCATCCATGGGGGTCATCGCCATCCCATATCTCTGGATTCCCTTGGATTCTCCCAGAGCCTTTTTAATCCCATCGCCCAGGCAGATGCCCACATCTTCCACTGTGTGGTGGGCGTCCACACCGATATCGCCCTTTGCCCTGAGGGAGAAATCGATACTGCTGTGATAGGCCATCAGGCTGAGCATATGATCGAAAAATGGGATACCCGTCGAGATCGAATGCCTCCCGGACCCATCCAGATCAATTCTTAAGACGACCTCTGTCTCCCTTGTCTTTCGCTTCACCTCTGCCTTCCGATGTCTCTTCCTCATCATTTCATCCTCATCTTAACCGACTGATAGTGACCCTCCAATCCTTCCCACTCTGCAAATCGCTTCACATCTTTCTCAAACCGTCTCAAGGCATCCCGTGTAAAGCTCATCAGGTTTGTTCTCTTGATAAAATCCTCCACGCCCAGGGCTGAAGAGAATCTGGCCGTGCCCCCAGTCGGAAGAATATGGTTGGGGCCGGCCAGATAATCTCCAATCGCCTCAGGGGTATGGGGACCGAGGAAGACGGCGCCTGCGTGTCTCACCCTCTTCACAAGAGGTAGGGGATTCCGAACACAAAGCTCCAGATGCTCCGGTGCAATCCGGTTGGCTAACTCGACGGCCTCTTCGAGGTCTTTGACGATCAGGATCGCACCTCTTCGTTTCAGGCTCGACCGAGCAATCTTTACTCGCTTCAAGGAGGGGAGTTGTCTCTTTAGCTCTTCCCTTACCGTTCGGCCGAATGCTTCCGAGTTAGTGATCAGGATGGCCATTGCCATCTCATCATGTTCTGCCTGGGAGATCAGGTCTGCCGCCACAAAGGAGGGAGGAGTTTTTTCGTCCGAGATGATCACGATCTCACTCGGCCCTGCCACCATATCCACATCCACGGCTCCATAGACCAGACGCTTGGCCATGGCCACATATTGATTCCCTGGTCCAACAATCTTATCCACCCTGGGGATCGTTACGGTCCCATAGGCAAGTGCGGCGATGGCCTGAGCCCCTCCGATGCGATAGATTTGATCCACCCCTGCCAAACCCGCTGCCACCAGGACAGCGGGACTGATCTCCTTTTCATGAGGAGGGGTGACCATGAGAATCTCCTGGATACCTGCCACTTTTGCGGGGATAGCCGCCATGAGAACCGTTGAAGGATAAGAGGCCTTTCCACCGGGGACATAGATCCCCACCCTCTCCAGCGGCCTGATCATCTGACCGAGCCGGATACCCTTTCTCTTTTCATCCAAAGGGGTAAACCATCTTCTGCTTACCCGTTGGTGAAATCTTCGAATCCTGCGGGTTGCCTTTTTTAGCGTCCTTAAAAAATCTGGGGGAACCTTTCTGTAGGCCTGCTTCACCTCTGCTCGCTTCACCTGGAGTTGGTGAACCGGGATTTTTACGCCGTCGAAGAGTTGAGTATAATGAATGAGGGCGTTGTCTCCCCTCTTTCTGACATCCTCGATAATTGAGCGAACCTCACTTTCAAGGCGAAGGCCATTCTGCACGACTCTTCCTTTCACCTCTGAGAGGTATTGATTAAATCCCTTCTCTCCTGCTCGTAAGAGCCTCATTCTTCCCCCTCTTTCACTCTTTTGATATTCGCTCCGAGTCTGGCCAACTTTCTATCCAGCCCCTCATACCCTCGATCTAAGTGATAGACCCTGGAGACTTCTGTCACACCCTCTGCAGCCAGACCAGCCAGAATCAGTGATGCGCTGGCCCTCAGATCGGTCGCCATCACCTGTGCTCCACTCAGGCTCTCCACGCCCTGGATGATCGCAGAGTCTCCTTGGATCCGGACATTGACTCCCATTCTTTGGAGTTCGCTTACATGGATGAACCGGTTTTCAAAGATGGTTTCCGAGATGACGCTCAACCCTTTGGCCAATGACATCAGGACCATAAACTGGGCCTGCATATCTGTTGGAAATCCAGGATAGGGTTGTGTCTTCACATCCACACTCCGGATCCGCCTGTTTCCCACCACCCTCGCCCCATCTTCTTCTGAATCGATCTCCATCCCTGAATCCCTCAATTTATTCACCACTGCCTCCATCTGGCGAAGGGGACAATGGAGGAGTTTAATGTTTCCGCGCGTCAGTCCGGCAGCCACCATCAGTGTCCCTGCTTCGATGCGATCCGGGATGATGAAGTGCTCGACCGCCTGAAGCGATTTCACTCCTTCTATCTCGATGAGAGGAGTGCCTACGCCTTTGATCTTTGCACCCATTTTATTCAGAACGTTCGCCAAGTCAACCACTTCTGGCTCCATTGCTGCATTCTGCAAAGTAGTCTTCCCTTTAGCCAGTGTGGCAGCCATCATCAAATTCTCCGTTCCGGTCACCGTCGGAATGTCAAAAGAGATACTGGCTCCTTTCAGCCCATCGGTCTCAGCTTCGATATATCCGCGATGGAGTTCGATCTTTGCTCCCATCGCCTCCAGTCCCATGAGATGGAGGTTAATGGGCCGGGCGCCGATCGCACATCCTCCTGGAAGGGAGACGGTTGCCTGCCTCATTCGAGCCAATAAGGGTCCCAGGACAAGGATGGATGCCCTCATGGTCTTCACCAGATCATAGGGTGCTTCATAATTTGAAATATCTGTAGCATCGATTCGATAAACCTTCCCTTCCACACTCACATTTACTCCCAGATTTTTAAGAACCTTGACAATGGTCTGGACATCCTTCAAATTGGGGACATTGTGGAAGAGATTATCCCCTTCAGTAAGGAGGCTTGCAGCAAAAATGGGAAGGGTGGCATTCTTTGAACCACTCACTTCCACCTCTCCGATCAGCCTCTCCTCTCCTCTGATAATGATCTTATCCATTGGAAACCCTCTTTAAATCCACTCTCCACTTTCTATCTTTTTTGAACTTTCATCACTCTCTCAATCCCTGAAAGGTCTTGAATCCGCTCAGGTATGTTAAATTGTCCTTCCTTCTCTATCAAGTCAGAGACCACTGCCCCCTGACCATAACCCACCTCCAGCAAGAGCCATCCTCCCTTTCGCAGGTAAAAAGGGGCCTGTGAAGTGATGATTCGGTAAAACTCCAACCCGTCCTCTCCTCCATCCAGGGCGATCATCGGTTCATAATCCTTCACTTCTTTAGCTAAACTCCGGATCTCCGAGTGGGTCATGTAAGGAGGATTCGAAAGGATCAGGTCAAAAGGCTCTTGTCCCTTGAAAAGACGAAATGGGTTGAAGAGATCACCGTTCACAAAATCGATCCGACCGATGACTCCAGCAGATCTAGCATTCTCCCTAGCTAATAGGAGAGCCTCTCTGGAGAGATCGGTAGCCACCAGAAAGATCTCCCTCACCTCTTTTGCCAGTGAGATGGCCACCGCGCCGCTTCCCGTTCCTATCTCCAACACAGAAGGAATTCTCCCTGAAAGATTTTCGGAGAGGAGGGAGAGGGTCTGCTCAACCAAAAGTTCTGTTTCCGGTCTTGGGATAAGGACATGTTGATCCACCTTAAAATCGATCGACCAGAATTCCTGTTGTCCTAAAATGTATTGAAGGGGTTCCCCGGAAATCCTCCTTTCGATCAGCCCCTTAAAAATTTCCTTCTTCTTTTCATCGAGCTGATCGTTGAGGTGAATATAGAGCCCTTCCCTGCTGAGGTTCAGAGAACGTGCCAGGAGGAGCTCTGCGTTCAGCCGGTGATTTTCGATCCGGTGTTTCTTTAAAAAATCGGTCGACCAGTTGAGGAGTTCAAGGACCGTCATCTGCCAACCTCAAAAGGATTCGAGGATTCGAGCCTGCCTGCCGGCAGGCAGGGGTTCATGGGTTTAAGCGAATATCTCTTTATAAGTCACTTTTTGAGGTTTCATGAAATTCGCTTGGCCCCTTGAATCCTTGACCCCTTTATTGTCCTTTCAGCGCTTCTGCTTGGTAATGGGTAGTCAAAGCATCGATGATCTCATTCAACTCTCCTTCAAGGATTGCATCTATTCGATAAAGGGTCAACCCAATCCGGTGGTCGGTTACCCTCCCCTGAGGGAAGTTGTAGGTCCGGATTCGTTCGCTTCGCTCTCCGGTTCCGACCTGGTTTCTTCTCTTCTCTGAGATCTCCGTCTGTTTTTCCTGTTTCGCTTTGTCTAACAACCTGGCCCGAAGGATTTTAAGTGCCTTTGCCTTATTCTTGTGCTGGGATTTTTCATCCTGACAGGAGACCACTATCTCTGTTGGGAGATGGGTAATCCGGACAGCGGAGTCCGTGGTGTTCACACTCTGGCCACCCGGCCCTGAGGACCGGAAGATATCGACCCGTATGTCATTGGGATCGATCTGGACCTCTACCTCTTCGGCCTCTGGAAGGATGGCCACAGTAACCGTGGAGGTATGGATACGGCCCTGGGACTCTGTGGCCGGGACTCTCTGCACCCGGTGGACACCACTCTCAAACTTCAGTCGACTATAAACCCCTTTTCCTTCTATCATAGCGATGATCTCTTTGAAACCGCCGACGCCGGTGTAATGTCGATTTAACACCTCCATTCGCCAGCCATGGTTCTCTGCAAACTTGGCATACATTCGAAAGAGATCAGCAGCAAAAAGCCCTGCCTCCTCTCCTCCGGTTCCAGCCCGAATCTCAAGCAAAATGTTCTTGTCATCATTTGGGTCTTTCGGGAGGAGCGCCATTCTCAAATCCTCCTCCACCCTTCCCTTCTCCTCTGTCAGCCGATTCAGTTCTTCTTTTGCTAACCGCTTCATCTCCTCGTCCTCCTCGTTGATAAGGAGATGTTGGCTTTCCTTGATCTCGGTCTCTAGCTTCTTAAGCTTTCGGTAAAGGTCAACCACTCTCCCCAACTCTGCATATTCCTTGGCAACCCTCTGAAACTCATCCTGATTGGCGATGACTTCAGGTTGGCTGAGAAGATGGGAAAGTGTTTCGTATCGACGCTCAACTTCTTCTAATTTCTCAAACATCTTTTTTTCCCTTAAAACAATTACAAAGGTCAAAGCCCAAAGTTCAAATGAATCAAAATGCAATGTCAAATGTCAAAACGCACCGTATAAGGAAATAAACTTCTTTTTTTCATTTTTTATCTTTTGAACTTTGAGTTTCATTTGAAATTTGCCTGCCTGCCGCAGGCAGGGATTTTGGAATTTGTCATTGTATTTACCTTTCCCCGCAGAAAGCCCCGTGATTTTTCACGGGGATGAATGCTATAAATCCGAAGGGGCCCAATGCCCCGCGTTTTAACGCGGTGGGTTTACATTCGATGTCCCTCCAACTCCAATACTTCCCGAAGGGCACGAAGGGCAACTTCGATTTGATCCTCAGAAGGCTCGCGGGCGGTCAGCCGCTGGAGCCAAAGGCCGGGCTTGATGAAATACTGGATGCCTCGGTTCTCTCGCCTTCGATCGGCAAATCGGATGATCTCATAGGAGAGCCCTGCGATGAAAGGGATGAAGACCACCCGAGAGGTTACCTTATATCCAAAGGGAAGGTGATGAGGGATGAGGGCAAAGATGAAGATACTCACTACCATGACGATGAGCAGGAAGCTCGTCCCGCATCTAGGATGGAGGTAACTGAAACCCTTCACCCGATCGATCATCAATTCCTCTCCAGACTCGAAGGCAAAGATCGATTTATGCTCCGCACCATGATATTGAAAGATGCTCTGGATCTCCTTGATAAAGGAGATGGCCCAGAGGTAAACGAGGAAGATCACCAACCGGAACGTGCCGTCCACCAGATTGAAGAGAATTCCGCTTCTGGAGAGAATGGGAATGGCAAACCGCAACCATTTTGTTAAAAAGAGAGGAACCAAGAAGAAAAGGAAGATACCAAAACAGAGGGCCACGGTAAAGGTGAGGCTCATCGTCCAGGGGTTGAGTTCTTTCTCGCCTTCGGCCTCGGAGAGGGCCTGATGGGCTGAGAAATTAAGGGCCTGTATCCCCAAGACGAGGGCAGAGATCAAGGCCAATACCCCCCTGACTAATGGAAATTTAGAGATGAACGTCTTTTCAGAAAAAAAGGCAAGTCCTTTCCGTCTCACTACGATCTCCCCGTTGGGTTTT
>JBFMAE010000224.1:0-4591 GCA_040756085.1 Thermodesulfobacteriota bacterium
CCATCCTAATTTGCAATAAAACGATTTTAGGGGTATGAAAGGTTATAGGGTTGCCCCACTAAACGTTACAATGCCTTTTCGATCATGGCCATCAAGCGTGCTTTCGGCACTGCGCCGATAATCTGATCAAAGACTTTTCCATCCTTGAACAGAATGAGGGTGGGAATTCCCCTCACCCCATACTGGCTTGGAGTGGCTGGATTTTCATCCACATTGAGTTTGGTGACTTTGACCTTCCCGGAAAACTCCTTTGCCAACTCTTCAACGATAGGACTGATGCTCCGACAGGGTCCACACCAGGTCGCCCAGAAATCGACCAGCACCGGAAGGTCTGAATGGAGAACCTCTGTGGTAAAATTTTTGTCACTCACATGAAGCAATCCTGATTCATCCGCCATTTTTCACTCCTTTTATTTTAAACTTTAAATTTTGTTATAGTCTTCTCTCCAGGACATAATCAGCTAATCCATAAAGGGCATTCTTCTCTCTCGAATTCTGGAAGAGATTAAGATGTCTCTTTGCCCTTTCAACATATCCCTTCGCCCTTTCCCATGTATAGCGGACCCCCCGATACCGATCGATGATCTCCATCACCTGGAAGAAGGTTTCCTTTGTCATTGGATGAGACTCAATGGTTTCGCGAATAAAAGCCCTTTCCTTCTGGTTACAGTGATTCAGGGTGAAGATGAGTGGAAGAGTGATCTTGCCATCCTGGAGGTCGATGCCGATCTTCTTCCCAAATTCCTCCTCTTTGGAAGTATAATCGAGATTATCATCGATCAGTTGGAAAGCAATCCCTACATCCATTCCAAACTCGGCTAACGCCCTCTCTTTTTCCTCGGATACATTTCCCAGGATGGCGCCGATCTGTGTGGCGGCTGAGATCAGGGAGGCGGTTTTGCGAGCAATGATATAAAGGTAATTCTCTTCGGTCAAGGATAGGTCATTGGTATTGATCAATTCCTCCAATTCTCCTAAAGCCATAATCGTCGTTGCCTTGGAAATGGTTTGAAGTATCTTCCAATTGCCACTTTCCACCATCAATGAGAAACACTTTGTAAAGAGGAAGTCTCCGACCAGAACACATACCTCATTGCCCCATTTGGAGTTCGCGGATTCAATCCCCCTTCGTAATTCGGCCCTGTCTACGACATCGTCGTGGAGCAGGGTGGCCGTATGTAAAAATTCAATCAGGCTGGCCATGGAGATGTGTTGATCTCCTCGATACCCACACATTTTGGCAGAGAGCAGAAGGAGTTTGGCACGAAATCGTTTCCCACCACTACGAAGGAGATATTCTCCGATAGCGGATACGATAGGGACATCGGAACTTAGGTTCTTTCGAAATTCCTGATCGACTTTTTCTAAATCGTCTCCAATCCATTCAAGGCTCGGCTCCAGGGATGAGGACTTTTCTTCAACAAGCAAAGGTGAACGCTCCGACATGTTCATACTAAAAATAATTATCCTATTTAACCCATCGTTGTCAAAATATTTTTTATCCAAAGCATCAAAGGCTGAGATTTCTCGAACGCTCGTCGGTCAGACCTCAGGCCTCATTCCGATGAATGGCAGGCGAGATTCATGGAGGATCAAGGGAGGCATGAGCTTCAACTCCACGCCGCTTGCTTTGATGGACTCGGCGAGGGTAAATTTTGCACCCTCCTCCGTTCGGGGATGGACAAGCTGCAATCGCTTCGGTTCCAGCCTCTTTGCCCTCAAGGTGACCAGCAGATCCACGATTCTCAGAGCAGGAAAGATCAGGTAGCATCTCCCCTTGGGGGGAAGAAGGTAGGAGGCGATAGCGACCAGGTCTTCGAGCGTTCCTTTAATTTCGTGGCGTGCGACGGCTTTCTCCATGGAAGGGTTCATTCTGCCTGTCCGGTACTTTCGATAGGGTGGGTTTGAGAGGACGACATGAAAAGAACCTGGAGGGAAGGTTTTCTTCAACTCCCTGAAGTCCTGGTGAAGAATCGATATCTTGTGTTCCAGACGGTTTAAAGTCACATTTTTTTCGGCACATTCTGCCAGTTCTTTCTGAATTTCCACACCGACAAAGGAGCGGGCCTTAGTGGTCTGTGATAACAATAAGGGAAGAATCCCACATCCTGTTCCCAGATCGATGACTTTTTCATTTTTTCGAATTGTTATAAATTGGCTGAGCAGAATCGCATCCACAGAGAATCGGTATCCCTTTTTCTTCTGAATAATTTGTAGGCTTCCGTTGAAAAAGGTATCGACCGTTTCATCCGATGATAGAAGAGTGAGGGAAGATAAGGGATTCAACAGAAAAAAATTAACACAAGAAGAATTCGATTGTCAATGAAACCATAACGTGCCAATCCCCCATGGGAGCGGGAGAAATGGTGGAATTTAATCATCTTTCTGTTGCCATTGGGATAGCTACCGATACTCCGAAATTCTTAATAAAAAGGGTAAAAATTGTTCAAAAATATGAAAAATTTGTATAAAAACTTCCCACCTTAACCCATCCGGTTTAGTGAGTTCTGTATTCAATTTTAGAAAATCTTTAATAATTTTCATTAATTGGGGATATTAGAATAGGTTTTGGTATAGATATTGCTTTATATTTTTCTTGACAAATAGGTGATAAGAAGCTAATTTCTAACAAAATTTTATTTTTCACCCTGCTCTAACAACACGGCCCGTAGCAGGTAGGCGACAAGATAAGAATAGAAGCAGGTATGGGAATAAGGTGAAATAAAGTCTCTTAAAATGCAGGAGGTCAATATGAGAAAATTGAAAGTTATCTGTCTTATTGTTGCAGTCTTCATGGTCTCCTTCTGTTTTATTCTTTCTCCACTGGCGCAAGAGAAGAAAGAGGCCGAAGGAATATATACCATCAAACAAGGGGATACGCTCTGGGATATATCAGCAAAGTTTCTAAAAGATCCTTTTCTCTGGCCAAAATTGTGGCAGAGAAACCCTTATATTACCAATCCCCATTGGATCTACCCAGGGCAACCGGTACGCCTCTCTCCATTTGAGGAGATAAAGAAAGAGGAACCTGAAAAAGTCGTGGTCGAAGAAAAACCGAAAGAGGTGGAGGAGGTGGTGAAAGAAGTAGAGGTCAAGGAGGTTCAAAAGGTTGAACCCCCTCCAGTAGAAAAGAAACCAGAGGTGGTCCCCGAGAAGAAGCCAGTCGAGGAAAAACCCATGACGTTTCCAGAGATTCGATCCGCAGGATTTATCAACGATATAGACTATAAGGGGATTGGAATAATTTTAGAAAATAGAGAAGGCAAGAATCTTATGGCAGAAGGGGATATTGTCTATCTGGCCTTCAAAACCTCTGAGCCTATTCTCATCGGAAATAAATATACGATCTTTCGCGCCTCAGAAATGATCAGACATCCCGTCACGGATAAGAAGATTGGCAGAAAGTATAATATTACTGGGAACGTTCAAATCATCGATCGATACAGCAATTTTTTTACGGCGAAGATCATCGAAGCCTTTGATGCCATTTATAAAGGGGATATGATTCAGCCTTATTCGAAAGAAAAGATGGAGGGTGCAGGAAGAGAATAGTAGAAATAGGTTAAATCATTTAATCCTCACCAACCGCCTCGCCCACCAGAGGTGCGTCACTCAGACGGGGTTCCAAACACCCATTATCAAACAATGGTATAAATTCTACACCTAAGAGGGGGGAATATCTGTTTTAGTCAATTTGGTAATGGGTCATTGGAATTTGGTTGGGATTGGATGATTGAATTTTCTACTGGGCTTTGGAGTTATCCTTACGATCTCCTGAGCTTTTTTTTTCGTCTGATTCATTTGGGGCCGATAAAGTTGTTTGGTCTTAAGGACCTCTATGGTTGATGATGTCTTTTATTGGTTGGCCTTAAGCCTCACCCCCGGGGTTGGGAGCACCCTTCTCAAACGGCTTTTGGATCAATTCAAGACCCCAGAAGCTGTCTTTCAGGCTCCTGCGAAAGAATTATTAAAAATTGAAGGACTGGGGGAAAGGGTGGTCGGTGAAATCAAGAGAGGGCCTCTGGAAAAGAGGACGGAGAGAGAGTTATCTTTAATGAGAGAGGTGGGAGGGACAATCCTCACTTTTAAAGACAGTACCTATCCTCAACGTTTAAGAGAAATTTACGATCCTCCCCCATTGCTTTATGTCAGGGGAGAATTGAAAAAAGAGGATGAGTTGGCTGTCTCTATCGTCGGCAGCCGAAAGACCACTCCCTATGGGAGATGGATCACAGAGAAGATCAGTCAGGACCTTACTCGTCATGGTGTGACAGTTGTTAGCGGAATGGCGAGAGGGATCGATTCGGTGGCCCACTGGGGAGCCATCTCAGGAGGGGGGAGGACGATTGCGGTGTTGGGTTGTGGAGTGGATGTGATCTATCCTTCTGAGAATCGAAGCCTCTTTACAAAAATTATCGACCATGGAGCTGTCTTGTCTGAATTCCCGATGGGATCTCCGCCCGAAGCAGGACATTTTCCGAGAAGGAATCGTATCATCAGCGGCCTCTCCATCGGAGTCGTCGTAGTCCAGGCCAGTAGGAAGAGCGGTTCCTTGATCACAGCCAGTTATGCCTTGGAGCAAGGAAGAGAG
>JBFMAE010000225.1:0-4368 GCA_040756085.1 Thermodesulfobacteriota bacterium
CCCGCCATCGGCGGATTGGCTAAAGGCCATCTAGTAAAGGAGATTGATGCGCTGGGCGGAGAGATGGCTAAGGCGACTGATGAAACAGGAATTCAGTTCCGCCAGCTCAATACCGGAAAAGGTCCTGCGGTCCGTTCCTCAAGAGCCCAAGTGGACCGTCAGGAATACCGGCTTCGAATGATAAGGACCGTCGAGAATCAGGAAAATCTCACTGTCATACAGGCAACTGTTAAAGAGATCCTGGTAGATGGTGGTCAGGTCATCGGAGTAAAAACAGATTTAAATGAAACGATTCGTGCTAAAACCCTGATCCTTGCTCCTGGAACTTTTCTGAACGGCCTTGCTCATATCGGTCTGACTCACTTTCCTGCCGGCAGAATGAATGATCCTCCTTCCGTTGACTTATCTGAATCGCTCAAGAGGCTGGGGTTTCGCATGGGAAGGCTTAAGACCGGGACCACGCCCAGGCTCGATAGCAATACCATCGATTTTTCTCAGCTCACCCCTCAATATGGGGATGAACCCCCATTCCCTTTCTCCTTCTCAACAGGAAAGATCGAAAGAGAACAGGTCTCCTGCTATATCACTTATACGAATTCCCTGACCCATGAGATTATAAAAAGCGGTCTCGACCGATCCCCCCTCTTCTGTGGAATCATCAAGGGAATCGGCCCCAGATATTGTCCATCGATCGAGGACAAGGTGGTCCGCTTTGCAGAAAAGAAAAGACATCAGATCTTCCTGGAACCCGATGGCCGAAATACGCCCGAGGTCTATCCGAACGGAATCTCTACCAGCCTTCCACTGGATATCCAGATGCGGATGCTGAGATCGATTCAGGGTCTTGAAAAGGTAGAAATGATTAAGCCCGGTTATGCCATCGAATATGATTTCGTCGATCCAACAGAACTGAAACCCTCTCTCGAAACGAAAAAGATCAGAGGACTCTTTCATGCCGGACAGATCAACGGGACATCGGGCTACGAAGAAGCAGCCGCACAGGGGTTGATGGCTGGAATCAATGCCTCCCTTCTGATCTGGAGAAAGGAACCTTTGATTCTGAAACGCTCCGATGCCTATATCGGTGTGCTGATTGATGACCTGGTGACCAAAGGGACTGCCGAACCTTATCGAATGTTCACTTCCAGGGCGGAATACCGCCTCCATTTGAGAGAAGATAATGCGGACCTGAGGTTGAGGGAGAAGGGTTATGAAGTTGGCCTGGTGAATGATGAGGATTATCGAACCTTCTTGGAGAAAAAAACAGCAATTGAAAAGACCTTCTCCAGAATTTCCAGTATCAAGATCAATCCAACAAAAGAGAATAATGAAATTCTCCACCGGTGGGAATCCTCCCCTTTGAAGAAGGATCATTTCCTCCAGGAGCTGTTGAAAAGACCCGAAATCCATTTTCATCACCTATACGCTTTTGATCCTCAACTTGAGAACCTTCCCCAAGAGGCCTGTGAACAGGTGGAGATTCATGTGAAATATGATGGGTATATCAAAAGGCAGATGGAGCAGATCGAGCGGTTCAAGAGATTAGAGGAGGTGAACTTTCCAGAGGATTTCGATTTCAGTTCGGTGATCGGTCTCTCTACGGAGGTCAGGGAGAAACTGACCAAAATCAGGCCCTACTCCCTCGGCCAGGCCTCCAGGATCTCCGGCATCACCCCTGCTGCCATCTCTATCCTGATGGTCAACCTGAAAAAACAAGGATACTTATAGGAACTTCCTCTGTCTCAGTAATCCGCATGTCATCTTCCATGGGGGTCGGTAATGATTCCCAACGATGACGTCAATTTTTTCAATGAAACATTACAAATCATCGAGGATCGGCGCAGCATCCGGCTGTTTACAAAAGAGGAAGTACCAGAAGATCATATTCACAGGATCCTTCGGGCGGCCAATCAGGCACCCTCTGCTCATAATCAGCAATCGTGGCGATTCCTCATCCTGAAAAATCAGAAGAAACAGGGGTTAAGCCACTTGGTCACTTCTAAATCAAGTGATTTCCCGCGCCCGGCTTCAGTTCTGCTTCGCATGGCTGCCCGGAGTATTCTCGGAGCACCGGTCGTGATCGCCATCACGAATACGGGTGATCTGATTCGACACGGAATCAAGCTTTTCAAAGTCGAAAAGGAGATGGCAAGGGATTTTTTCCGCACCATGGAAATCCAGAGTTCTGCAGCAGCCGTTGAGAATTTGGTCCTGGCCGCCACCTCCCTTGGCCTGGCCACTGTCTGGTTAGGGATTCTGTATTTGATCAAGGATGATGTCCTTCAATTCTTGGAAGAACCAAAAGGTGAGTTCATGGCTGTGGGGTTGCTCCCCTTGACACCCAGGCCGATTTCCCCTATCCTTTTAAGAGATAGAATGAGAGGAGTCCCCTGATGAATACTTATATCAAAATGGCTCTTATCGGATTATTGGTCTTCCCTCTTGTTTTCGGTATCTCTTCGTGTGCGGTCAATCCGGTGACCGGCAAGCAGGAATTGATGCTCCTGAGTGAAGCAGACGAGGTCAATCTTGGAGTTGAAGCAGATGCCAAGATAGTTAAGGAGTACGGGATCTATGAGGATGCTAAATTGACGGCCTATCTCAATGATATTTACCAACGGATAGGAAAAATCTCTCACCGGCCCAACCTGACCTATCATTTTAAAATACTTGACGCTTCGGTGGTGAACGCCTTTGCCGTTCCTGGAGGCTATGTCTATTTTACCCGGGGAATCCTCGCCAGCCTGAACAGCGAAGCCGAGCTGGCGGCTGTGATGGGACACGAAATTGGCCATATCACAGCTCGCCATTCTGCGCAGCAATATAGCCGGGCGCAACTGGCTCAGGTGGGACTCTTAGGGTTAGGAATGGCCTTGCCTGAAGCATACTCTTCCTTGTCGGGACTGGCCCAGTTCGGTGTCGGCATGTTATTCCTCCGATTCAGCAGGGACAATGAGAGACAGGCGGATGACTTGGGCGTAGAATATGCGAGCAAGGTGGGTTACGACGCCTCACAGATGGCCTATTTTTTCGAAACCTTGGAGCGAATGAATCCGGGTTCAGACCGGAGCGGACTGCCGGGATGGTTCTCCACTCACCCCAATCCGGAAGACCGTGTCAAAGTGGTTAGGACGTTGGCAGTCGAATGGCAGGATAAAACGGGACGCAAAGATTGGATGATCAACCGGGAACCTTACCTCAGACAGATCGATGGCCTCATCTTCGGAGACGATCCTCGACAAGGATATGTGGAAGGAAATGTCTTCTATCACCCCGAACTCCTTTTCCAATTTCCTGTCCCAGCTAACTGGAAAATCAACAATACCCCATCGAATGTGCAAATGGTCAGTCAAGGGCAGGAGGCCGTGATGCTCTTCACCATGACGAAAGGAACCTCATCCCGCGAGGCTGCCAGGACATTCATTTCTAAGACCGGGGCTCGTGTCATCAGGTCTGAAGCGATTCAAATCAATGGCATGGCATCGGAACGATTGCTTTCGGAAATTCAGACCCAAAAAGGAGTGATTCGGGTGCTGTCTTGCTTCATCCAGAGAGGAAAGCAGATCTTTGTATTCCATGGGGTAACATCTCCGGGCCTTTTCCAAAGGTACGGATCTATCTTCGATAAGACGATGCAGCAATTCAGAGAACTTTCAGATCACCAGAAGATCAACGTGAAACCCGATCGTATCCGGATTCATGCCACCCGGACGACCGATACCCTGGAGAATTCCCTCCGTTCCTTTAGCGTTCCGGATGACAAATTGAAAGAGATGGCCTTGATCAATGGAAAATATCTAAACGATGTGCTTCCAGCAAACACATTGCTTAAAATTGTGAAAAAGTAGCCCCTCTTTTTAGGGAAGACCCGAGATTTGTTAACCATGATGTTGCAAAAAATTAAATAATCCAGCAGACAGGGATGCTGGAAAAGCTTTCCAGCGGCCACCTTGACGAGTTGAATAACGAAATTCCCAGCATATTACAAAGGCCACCTTTTGTGAAAACGCATTTTACCCCTGAAATAACTAACAAAGCCGCATTGGACAGGTTTGGAAGCATCCCTGTGTGATAGGATTTATGCAACAACGGGGTTAACTCCCTTCCATTTTAACGATTTCAATGATCTTCCTGGCCGTATATTCGGCTACATCCGCAAGGCCTGCCACAGGTAAAAAGGTGGTTGCATTGAACGAAATGAAAACCATCCCCTTTTCGGACAACTGGGAATGCAACTTCCAGTTCATCAAGCTGCCGCAACCAGACTTTTTGTAAGTATTTCTTTTGAATGTCAAGGAAATTCTTACTCATGGATTGCCTATCGGTGGGGTTCGATGACCACTTTGACCGAATCTCTCGCCTCTGCGA
>JBFMAE010000226.1:0-5706 GCA_040756085.1 Thermodesulfobacteriota bacterium
CCCATCGAGCTTTACTCCAATCCTCGTGAGGTAATACCACCGACCGGAGAGCCGGATGCGGGAGATCCGCACGTCCGGTTCGGAGGGAGGGGTGACGCAAACCAATGCGTTATCCCTACCCCTATAGGTCCTCTTCATAGATCCCTGCTTTCGCAGGGACAAGTCTGGATTCCTGCCTCCGCAGGAATGACAAAAGGTCTCCCATGTCCTGAGGGATCGGTGAAACAAATTGAACCCTTTCACCTGTTCGGGGATGGTTAAATTCCAACCGTTGGGCGTGGAGGGCCTGACGGTCCATTCTCTTCACACATTCTTTCAATACAGGGTCCTGGATCGTTCCGGGTTTCCCCTTTCTTCCATACAGAGGGTCACCCAGGAGAGGATGGCCCATGGAAGAGAGATGAACCCGGATCTGATGAGTCCGTCCCGTCTGGGGAAAGATTTCAAGAAGAGTGAACCCATCCAGCCTCTCCTTGACTCTCCACCGAGTGGTCGCAGGCCTTCCCTTTTTAGTTCGGATAGACATCTGTTTTCTCTGACTTGGATGTCTACCGATGGCAGAATCGATGAGGCCTTCGTCCTGAGTAAATTTTCCATAAGCAATGGCCAGATAGACCTTTTCTACAGTCCGGGTTTTAAACTGTTTGATCAGTTGATAGTAAGCCTCGTGATCTTTGGCGACGACCATGACACCGGAGGTATCCTTATCCAGACGGTGAACGATACCCGGCCTCAAAATGCCATTAATCTTTGTGAGGTCTTTGCAATGATAGAGGAGCGCATTTACCAGAGTGCCCGAAAGGTTTCCGGGGGCAGGATGGACAACCATTCCTGAAGGCTTGTCAATTACGATGATAGAAGGATCTTCGTAAAGGATGTTGAGGGGAAGAGGCTCGGGTACCAATGATAGAAGTTTGGATTCAGGAAGGGCTCCTGAAACCATATCCCCTATTTTCAGATGGGTGCTAGGTTTGGTCGCTCCCCGGTTTAGAAGGATGAGACCTTTCTCAATCAGATTTTTGGCCTGAGAACGGGAGAGGTTGAGGTCGGTTTCTGCGAGGAATTGGTCGAGACGTCTTCCCTGGTCCTTTGCAGTTACCTGAAAGGAAAAAGATAATCCCCCCTCTCCCCCCTTTAGCAAAGGGGGATTGGGGGGATTGGGGGGATTGGGGGGATTTGAGAATTTATTTTTGATGGAATTCTGCGTCATTGCGACTGGAGATTTTTTAAGGCTTTTTCAAGGCCAAGAGCCAGAAGTTGGATCTCTTCATCGAAGACGGTTCTCATATCCAGAATCAATTCATCTTTACTGATGCGAGAAATGATTGGAGGCTCGCCCTTTCTTAAGTTTTCTTCAAGATCGTTCACAGAGAATTTAAGGGGTTTAATGGCAACAACCATCGTCGGAAGTTCCTGAAGGGGGAGGGCTCCTCCACCCACCTGAGAGACATCTTCCTTTAAAGTGAGTTCGATCTTTTTCTTAACCATTTCAGGCAATCTATTTAGTAGGCGCCTTCCTCTCCTCTTCAATTTGGCCCGATCCAAGTTCAACATCCTAAGGGTCGGAATTTCTTCCATTGCCCTTTTCTCATCGAGATAGAGGAGAAGGGTGGATTCGAAAGCGGCCAGGGTAAGCTTGTCGATGCGAAGGGCCCGGGTCAATGGATTGATTTTAATCAGGTCCAGAAGACCCTTTTTTCCTAAAATGACTCCCGCCTGAGGTCCTCCCAGAAGTTTGTCACCACTGAAGGTGACGATGTCTACACCGGTTTTGATCGATTCTTGAACAGTAGGTTCTCTTTCCAATCCATATTGGGTAAGATCAACAAAGCAGCCGCTCCCTAAATCATTCATGACAGGAAGGTTAAATTGCCTTCCCAGTTGAACCAGATCCTGGAGGGGTACCTCGGAGGTGAACCCTACCACCCTGAAATTGCTGGTGTGAACCTTGAGAAGCAGAACTGTTTGGGAGTTGATCGCTTTTTGATAATCGCTGAGGTAAGTTCGATTGGTTGTCCCGACCTCTCTGAGGAGCGCTCCACTTCGCTTCATCACATCTGGGATCCGAAAGGCTCCCCCAATCTCTACCATTTCACCTCTCGAAACGATCACTTCTTTACCTTCAGCCAATGTATTGAGGGTAAGCAAGACAGCTCCTGCATTATTATTCACCACAAGGGCCGACTCTGCACCAGAGAGACGACAAAGAGTCTCCTCCACATGGCTGTAACGATCACCCCGCTCACCGAGATTGAGATCATACTCCAGGTTGGAATAGGCTTTGGAAATATCGATCATATGTTGGAGTGCCAATGGATGGAGGGGTGATCTTCCCAGGTTGGTGTGTATGACCACTCCGGTTGCATTGATAACCCGAAGGAGCCGGGGCTGGATCTGAAGATCAATTTCCCTCTGGAAGAGGGGATAGAGGTTCTCGAAGGAGAAGACCTCATTCTCCATATTGGAGAGTTCTTTTTTATGGAGGAGTTCTTCGCGCAGTCGTCTCAATCCCTTCCTAATGGCCTCGACCACTACCGTCCGTGGATGAATTCTTAAAAGATCGGCGATCTCCGGCCTTGAAAGAATTTCATCCACACTGGGTATCTTGCGGAGAACCTGTTGACGAAGGGATGGTGACATTGGGCTTCCTCCTCATCAATAGTGTCTTAAGAATCTTGATAAAATTCATCCGAATGAATCGAGTGGGCCACTCCAGTTCTTTTTTCTCGCAGACCGTGGACATGCTATATGCATGAAGGGAGTGGTGTCCGTTGGCAATGGACTCCAGGGCAATCTCCCTCTCTCTGGCATCCGGGAGGGCCATGATCCGGTCGATTTCCTTCATCACACGAACCGCCCCTTCGATCCGCAGCTCAACAGATTCTGCTGTCTTACGATCGATCAGACCGAATTCAGCCTTCAAGCGATTGAGCCTCCTTCCAGCTTCATAGGTGCTATAGACGATTTCATCCCGATCCATCCATTCGGTTTCATAATTGAGGATATATTTCCAGCTGGGAGCCGTTAAGGCCTGGCGATGCTCCTCCACCGTCCGATAGAAAAGACGATACCCGTATCTCTCCGGGGCTTCGAATACAGTACTTCCCGGATCCAGGAAAGGGGCGAGGGGAGAGATGAAAGGAAAGAGTTTGTTGTAGGAACGAAATCGTTCTAACAAGAAGCGGCAATAATTTACGGTTTCTAGGACCGACGAATAGGTCTGTTTCGGAAGACCGGTCATGAAAAAGAGATCAATTCGTTTGCATCCGAGCTCAATGGCATCCGCGACCATCCTCTCAAGGGATTCATTGTTATATGGCCTTCCGAAGGCCTTTCGCACTTCTTCATCGTGAGACTCCGGGGAGATTTCCATGTTGAAATTGGTAACAGAGTTCGCAATTCTTTCAAGTTGGGATCTGGAAGGTGGAACGAAAAATTCAAAGGCGATGTGATTCTTAATCAGCCTTTTCTTCAATTCCTGAAGAAAGATGAACCCGTACTCCTCACCAGGCTGAAAGATATCACCGATGATCATCACCGGAGCACGGAGATGATCGGAGATGTTGAAAATATCCTGGGCAAGGAGTTTGGGATGGCGATAAGCCGGTCGTTTGCGATTGGCCATCGTTCGAAAGGTCTGTGAGGAACCTCCACAGGTTTTACAGGGGTAGATGCATCCGCGGCAGGTGAAGACGGCTGTCACGGGATAGGTATACCAATCAATAAAGGGCTGATAACCCGTAGGGTCAATATACCTCACCACCTTCTTCATGATGTGGCGATAGTCAATATTAATGTCATCGAGGTTTTCTGGAACATAGGTGAGGGGGTTTGTGCGAATTCCATTTCCTCCATCCCGATAGGTGAGGTTAGGAATATTGTCCAGGTCCCCCTTCCCCTTGATCGCCTGAAGAAGCTGAAGGAGAGGTTTCTCTGTAGAATCCCCCCGGACCACAAAATCAATAAAAGGATATTGACGGAGAACCTCCTCGTGATAATAGGTGGCAGAAAGCCCACCCAAGATGACAGAGATGTTGGGATGAAACCGTTTGATGATCTCTGCGAGGGCCAATGCACCCTGGGCATGGGCCATCCAGTGGAAATCGATGCCAAAGGCCAGAGGCTTACTTTTACGAATGAGCCGCTCCACATCGAACCTTTTGTCCTTGAGCATCTTCAGGGCGACATTGATGATCCTCACCCTGAGGCCATGGCGCTCCAGATATTCTGAGAGGCTGGCAAACCCGATAGGATACATCTCAAAGACGGGCGTGGAGGGGACGACATCGCTGATCGGGCCATGAATCCCAGGCCGATTTCTGAAGTCGTAAAGGGTTGGGGGATGGAGAAGGATTAAATCAATACTTGCCATCTTCCTCATTGTGGAGAAGCAGAGGTTTCCTTTGCGGGGAATCTTGCCTTATAAGCTTCGACCATCTTTTTAATATCTGGATGATCTTTCATCGTCTCCTGCAGTGGCATGATGTTATTCGTGAATTCATTCTTACCGCGGAGTTGGTTAAGGGTTCGTTCGGTCTCTTCTTTGGCTTTTCGCCATTGAGCCTTTTCAGCCTCCGGTATTTCTGCAGAATTTAATCGTTGGGTAATACTTCTGAGGTTGTTCTCCAAAGATATTTTGGTTGCCGAATTATAAAAAGTGGGTTCATTGTTATAGAGGAGGAGGTCAAGCTTTCCCCCAAACATCCCTCGAGAAGCGGTCTGGAGGATAAGTGTGTTTTTGATGACCGGAGGATAGACGAGATTGATCCCGGTATGGCCGCCTACGATGATATTGATTCCTTGGACCGTCTGAACCAACTCAATATCCTTCACATAACCAAGATGGCTCAGAAGAATGATCAAATCGGTTTTGGGTTTAAGTTCTTTTACCATAGCCTGTGCCGTTTCGTTCGGTGACTGGAAGTTAAATCCCTTTCTTCTGGGATCAGAAGGGCCTGCAAAGAAATCGGGTGAGAGAAGGCTAAACATTCCGATTCGAAGGCCGTTCACTTCCTTTATCAGAAAGGATGGAAAAAGAGTTTTCCCCGATGCCTCATCGAGAAGGTTGGAAGAGAGGAATGGAAAGTTGGCTTTCTTCGAAATTGCCAATAAGAATTCCTTTCCCAGGGATAAATCGTCATCTCCAATCCCTATGGCATCGTAACCCGTTAGATTAAAACTCTCGATGATAAGTTGTGCTTTCTCGCTCATCCCCTTTAACTCATTCTCTGGAATGGGATTAAGATATCTTTTGAAAAGGAGATCGCCCGAATCTAAAACGAGTATCCCCTTTTGGTTCTCCCGTAAATCCTTCACCCATGCTCCTCTCCTGGCCAGACCGCCAATCCTATTCTTTTCCCCTCAAGTAGGGCAGGGATCAATTTCCCCGTTTATATTATTGCTATAAAGGAGTGTAAGGGTCTTGGCCGATTTTTGGGCATGGGATGGAAGAGTATTGAGGATCAAGAGAAATCCCAAAACCAAAACGCATATCCCAAACCATTTTCCCTTCATATCATTCACCTTTAAACAAATATTTATACCCTATCCATCCTGCGAAAACAAGGGTTAATTGCCCTGGGGGTGTGCGACAAATTTGTGGGTAAATTTTAGCCCGTGGCGCGATATTCCCAGAAGTCTTCCCAACGGCCACTAAGGATGCAGCATCTTAAGGCGATGATGCCGTTTGCTCCCTTGACCGTCCAG
>JBFMAE010000227.1:0-6787 GCA_040756085.1 Thermodesulfobacteriota bacterium
TCTGAAAAAGTCCAGAAATCTCTGATTACACCCCTGCCTGCCGCAGGCAGGGATTAGGTACCGATTACACAGATTAGAAATGCATTGATAATAAAGGAAAATCTGTGAAATCATTTTTTGAAATCCCTGCCTGCGGCAGGCAGGTGTGAAATCAGAGAGCGAAAGATAGTTTTTCAGATCTCTCAATAATTTCTCTTGACAAGTTCTTTAAATGTTAATGTAATGATACCTGTTTTAAAAGGGTTAAGGATTTCAGTCACGAGTCACAGACACTAATTACGTTATTTCAGCCAAGAGGGATACATTGGTCGAAGAGAGAGTCAAAGATGCGACAAAGATTTTAAATCTCTTAAGATCGATGTCCAACTACAAACCCCATTTTGAGATCATCGGTAATTATCGTTTGATTGATGATGGCATCCAACCGGAGGCCACCATCATGCTCCGGGCTAATGGGAAAGAGATGCATGAGGCAGATACTGGCGTTGGTCCGGTAGATGCCCTTGCAAAAGTATTAAAGAAATCACTCAAATCCATTTTCCCTGAGATTGATGAGGTGAAATTGATCGATTTCAGTTCCCGGATTTTCGATCCCGGGGCTGGAACTGCAGCGGGGGTGGAGGTGGAGATCCTATTCAGCAATGGAAAGGATGCATGGAGGGTGAAGGCATTTTCCGAAAACATTTGTAAAGCCTCCTTCCTGGCATTGGTCGATGGATTCGAATATGGGATTCTGGTATCCTCTTCACAATCTCCCTCTCCCCTTGCGGGAGAGGGTGGGGGCGAGGGGAGAGTTTGAAAGGGGATGATTATGGATCGCAAAAAATTGGAAGAGGCCATTTTGAAAAAGTCAAAAGAGGGAAAGCTTCCCTGTGTGATATGCTTTAAGATTGCTGAAGATTTTAAAATTTCGAAGAGGGAAATGGGGAAGGTCCTCAACGAGATGAAGGTCAAAATCAGCCAGTGTCAACTGGGTTGTTTTGAGTGATTGAGAGCTTTGAAAAATTACTTTACACTTTATTGATTACGCACCTGCCTACCGCAGGTAGGGATTTCAAAAGATGATTACACAGATTTCTGGACTTTTTCAGAAATCTCTAATTTTAGGTTCGACCCTTTCGACAAGGCTCAGGGTCAACCCCGAGCATTTCGAGGGGTTGACATAATTAACCATTTGAATATAATGAGGTCGTTTAAAATTAAAGGAGGTGAGAGGGCGTCACATAAAAAAGAGTTGGGTGCGGAAAAATCGTTGGTTTCTAATCGGTGGTTTTATCATCGTAAGGAGGTGAAAGCATGAATTCAGTAATTGTTTTAATCTTAGGTTTTATTGTCTTTTTCGTCGGTTATCGCATCTACGCCAAGTACATCGATACAAAAATTATGAAGGCTGACCCCAAAAAGGCCACCCCAGCCAAGATGTATATGGATGGAGTGGAATTCATGCCTACGAGTAAAAACATACTCTTCGGTTATCAATTCAAATCGATCGCAGGTGCAGCGCCGGTTATTGGTCCAATCATTGCCATTCAGTGGGGATGGCTCCCTGCATTGCTTTGGGTTTTACTCGGAGCATTCTTCATCGGTTGGGTTCAAGACTACTCAAGCGCTATGGTGGCGATGCGAAAGGAAGGAGCTTCCTTTGGAGGTTTGAGCCATAAATTGATTTCTCCGAGAGCTCGGATCATTCTCCTTTGTTTTATATATTTCTTTCTGCTTCTCGTGGCTGGTGCCTTTGGAAATATAGTTGTCAGTGCAGCCATAGGGCAAAAAAGTTCCCCCATGGCATGGCTTCTTCTTACCATTGGTGGAATTCTTGCTGGACAGATGATCTATCGCTGGAAAAAGGACATTATCCTGACCACAGTAGTCACGGTTGTGATTGCTTTGATTGGGATATGGCTTGGAACAATAGGACCTTCTGATAAGATTATTGGTGCCTCCCTTGCCAATAGCAAACCCTTATGGGCGGTAATTACGCTTATCTTCTGTTATTTTGCTGCTGTTTTGCCCATCTGGAGGTTTGCACTCCCTATTAACTATGTTGCCTCCTATATCATTCTTCTGGGCCTCTTCTTCGGGATCATCGGAGTATTTGTACTCCATCCTGATTTTACTCTTCCTGCCTACACCGGTTTTTCTATAAAGATTGGCCCGATTTGGCCCATTATGTTTGTGACCATTGCCTGTGGGGCGATCTCGGGATGGCATAGCATTGTTTCGAGTTCAGGAACGGCCCGACAACTGGAATATGAAACCGATGCTCGTCCGGTGGGGGGCGGGGTGATGTTTGTAGAGATGATGCTCGCTGTATTCGCGATCATCATTGCAGGAACAATCTATGCATCTGCATCCGAATATGGGGCAGCACTGGCCAAGGGACCAATAGGTGTCTTTGCAGCAGGGGTATCGAAATTCTTGGGTGCATTGGGGATGCCGGCTGCTATAGGTAAGTCCTATGGTGGCGTAATGTTAATTGTTCTTGCCGTTACTATCCTACAACTCGTCATCCGGTTTATGAGAGTGGCAACTTCAGAGTTGTTGGGGGATATCAGCCCCATCTTTAAAAATGCCCATGTGGGAACCATCATAGCTAACGTTCTCGTGTTTATTCTTATCTTGACAGGATGGTGGCAATACCTATGGATACTGTTCGGAGGAGCGAATCAATTGATGGCTTCTATGGCGTTGATGTTGGTTACTGCCTACTTGATGTCGGAAGGAAGACCCTATGCTTGGACCTTTTATCCTATGATTTTCATGTTTTTTACTACTGTTGCTGCCCTCCTTTACACTTCTTATGGTTTACTTAAGAAGGTGTTTACAGGAGCTGTGAAAGGGGAGGCCCTCATCGGAAACACTTTGATGGGGTTAGTTGGGTTTTTCCTGGTCATCGCTGCGATTATCCTCGCAGTGGAAGGATGGAAGGCTTTTGGCCGGTATAGGGCCGTAAAGGCTGAGGCAGCACCGGCGAAGGCCTAACATAAACCCCCTTGCCCCTTTTCTGAAGGGGGTTGGGGGGATTGGAGGCCTGGGAGACAAGACGCAGTTATAGAACCTTTGCACTTCGTGCAAAGAGTTCGTAGGGGCGGCCCTCTGCGGCCGCCCTTGCGCAAGGATATTCGGCCCGTTCGGTGAACGGGCCCTACATTTTGTGTTATATTGATGTAGGGTGCGTTAACTGAACGCACCGAATATTTAATCAAAAAGGAGAATTTCTTTATGTCAGAAGAGGAGAAGAAAAAGAAAGGGGGATTTTTTCAGGCTGTTAAGGAATTTGTATATGGGGTAGCGGCTCATGACTCAGCCCGGTTTGCTCTGAAAACCAGGGCAAGCATGGAGCACCTTTTCATCCTCATCACCATGGGGGATATGTTAGGTGTTCCAATACTTCCCCCATACTATTCCTTGCGGTTGCTCCCCTATGTGGTTCCCCAGATCTCCACATGGAAACGGAGAATGCTGCGGGAAAAAGATTTTACAGATGCACTTGCATAACTTAGTTCGGAGAAATGAGTTCGGAGTAATGAGTAAGAAATAATATTTTATGGTGAATTAAAAAGATTGACTCCGAACTACGAACTCTGGACTACGAACTAAAGGAGAGGTGATTCACATTCCATTAGCAGACATTTTTGAAAAGTATCCGGATCGGCGATATATCATGTTTGGTGGGAAAGGTGGTTTAGGGAAAACCACTTTTTCTGCAGCCACAGCCTATTATTTAGCTCAGAAAGGGAAGCGAGTCTTAGTCTTTTCCGTGGACCCCCAGGCCTCCCTGACCGATATCTTTGAAAGAGATATCTTTGGCAAGGGACCCACAGAGATCATCCACAACCTCTATGCTCAGGAGATTGATGCCGATCGACGCGTGAAGGAATATCAACAGGAGATCAGGCAGAAAATCCTCGATATGTATGGAATGGAAAAGATTCCGGACGAGATAGAAAGTTACATTACGGCTGCCGCAGCAGAGCCTGCGATGGAGGAGAGTGCGATTTTTGATGAAGTGGTCGATATTGTCGTCAAGGGCGGTTATGATTATTATATTTATGACTTGGTGCCCTTAGGCCATGCTCTTTACTATCTGAGTATGGCATCCGTCTATGACGCCTGGATTGATAAGATCACGGGTCTCCGGGAGCAGATGAGGGAGTACGATCAGGTGGCAGCTGTGATCCGGCGGGAGAAGGAACTGGATGAAGATGCCATCTTGAACGAACTTCTTTATATCAAAGACCGTATCAACAAATCCTCGAGTATCCTGACCGATAAAAAGAAGACAGCTTTCTTTTTTGTCCTCACGGCAGAGGAGATGATTATAAAAGATACATTAAAGGCGGCAGAGCTTTTCGCCAAATTTGATGTCCCTTTAAGCGGATATATCATCAATCGTGTTCTTCCTCTTGGATTAAAAGACCAGAATATTCCTGAATATTTAAAAAATCGTCTTACAATGCAGGAACATTATCTGAAAGTGATTGACACCACCTTTGGGAAACAGATTTTAGCATCCGTCCCTGAGATGGAACGTGACATAACTGGGCTTCCGATGATTGAGAAGATGGCGAGAGCGATGTTTGGGGAGTTTTGATCCGTAGGCACAAAGAAGTAGCCGCAGCCTTTAGGTTGCGAATGATCAGTAATCAGTGACCAGTGACCAGTAACCAGAGTATCGGGAGTTAAGAAATGGACCAGATCACAATTAATATGGAAAAGTTCATGAAGGATCACCCCCGTTTGAAATATATCTTTTTTGGGGGAAAAGGAGGAGTTGGAAAGACGGTGATGGCAGGAGCTGCAGCACTCTGGTCAGCCAAACAGGGCAAGAGGACCTTGCTGGCCTCGACTAATCCTGTGCATAGCCTTTCCAACCTCTTAGAAAAAGATGTCTTTGGAAAAGCAGCCATCGTCTGCGATGAAGAGAAGTGTTATGCCTTTGAGATTGACACACGAGATACGATCGAACGCTCAAAACAAGAAATCCGCGAAAAGATTAACTGGTTTCTAAAATTTGCAGACATCACGACGAAAGCAGAGGATTTTATCGAATCCGCCACCATGAACCCTGCCTTTGAAGAGTCGGCCATGTTTGAGAATATGATGGATCTCATGTTCAAAGATGAATATGATTTTTATGTCTTCGATACGGCTCCCACCGCAAATGCGAGACGACTTCTCGGGATGTCAAAGGTCTACTCCCTTTGGGTGGAGAAGATGCTGAAGAGCCGAGAGGAGGCAAAATCACTAAGGGAGATGCTTTCCTTCTCGAAAAAAGAAGAAAAAGATCCTCTCCTGGATTACCTTTTAAGTTTCAAGGATCGAATGGGCCATGCCAAAAACCTCCTGACCGATGAAGCCCTTACCGCCTTCTTTTTTGTGACATTACCTGAAAGCCTTCCCATCGCTGTCATCACCCGCTTCATCAATTGGTTCCATGAATTTGGAATTCCCGTTGGGGGTGTGGTGGTCAATGGGGTGATTCAAAAGGATCAGGTCGGAAAAGATGCTGCGGAATTCGTCCTCAACCGAATTCAGATGCAAGATGAACATATGGCGGAGATCTGGAAGATATTCGAAGACAGGGTGAGGGCGATTGTTCCTCTATTCGAAACAGAGGTGAAGGGATCAAAGATGTTGAATCGAACGATTGAATATCTGTTTGCACCATCATCTCTTTAAATGTAGGCTAAAATTAACCTCTTTTATTTCCATAAAGTTGTTGTCTTTTTGTGTCAAAACATGACACTTTTTGTTCAAATAAGGAAATATTTTCATATTTGAACAAACCCATCGCAAAAGAGATAACAAGCTAACAATTTGATATCATAACTGGTTTTTAATATTTTCAATATTGGTATAAAACTTGCTGATATTATTAGAGGAGCTTAAATTATTGTTTTCATTTAATTTTTAAAAAGGTTGGGGAAATGCTCTCTTTATTTCAACTCCTCCTTGGTGTTTTTGCCATCTATAGTGCAATCAACTTCGAAGAAGGATTGAGACTTCTTGTACCTTTGGGCTGTCTCTTCCTAATGCTCATCGTCAGTCGGGTTGATAAAAGAGAGTCAGAGAAAGAAAAGGCACGGAAGAGTTTTCTAAAGTCGGAAATCGAGAAGGTCTGGCAGAAAGAGTCCACGACGATTAAGGAGCAGGATTTTTTCACCATCGACTCACTACTTTGGCCAAAAAGTGAATTGCTACTCATCGATGCCGTCCATTTCATCTTCAAAGATTTAGGATTCAAGATATCGGCCGGAATCAACTACAGTTCAGTAGATCGAATTGTAAAAATTCCAGATACCAAAAAGGCCTTCGGTGTGGAAATCCTGATGAGCGAAAGGGAGGTGGAACCCAACCATCCCAAGCTCAGCCGGGCATTACAGTTTGAGCAAGAGAAAAGGAATGGGGAGAAGATCCTGATCATTGCAAGCACCCATACCCGTCTTCCTCTTTCCGAAAGGGGGCAGGTAAGCCACCTCTCTAAGGAGCTGGTCGATTTCTTAATCCGACACAACATCAGTTTCCTGACCGCCCATCACCTTTACGAACTCTGGCAGAAGGCGAAAGGGAAAGAGATTGATATCTTCGGATTCTTCGGGAAAATCTATTCTCAACGGGGTGAGGTCTCACTTTTGAAGGGGGCTGAAAATTTTCCCCCGCTTTCCTTCGACCTGCCCACCCCGTAAATCCCATTAGAAAGGGCAGGGCTTTGACCCTGCCCTTCACCCCGTGAGTATAAGGATTCCTTGCCTTTGCAGCCGATCGGAAAACCAAGGGGCGTGCA
>JBFMAE010000228.1:0-2782 GCA_040756085.1 Thermodesulfobacteriota bacterium
ATGAGTCACAGATATCCTGAGGTCCTGGATGATACTCTATGGAAAGGAAGTTTTAAAAAAGGTTTGATCAGCGCTTATGAAACGTCCTTATTCAAATCATACTTTTTCATCTTATTATACAGAAGGGACCGCTGAATGCCTAGGTACTGGGCTGCCTTTCTTTTGTTCCAATTGGATATCCGAAGGGCTTCAGCGATACACTTCTTTTCCATTTTCTCAATTCTCATTTGTAGAGAACCTTCAGGGGTGGAATCTTTTTCCAGAATAGAATTTTCGGCCGCTTTGATCTCTTCGGGGAGATGGGATAATCTGATTTCTTTATTTGGGGATGCTCGGAAATTGGATTGCTCTAATATGTTTATAAGCTCCCGGACATTCCCTGGCCAAGAGTATTTAATGAGATGTACCAGAACCTCATTCGATATTCTTATGTTTCTCCCGATAACTTTCAGGTAATTACTTACATATGTCGGAATATCCTCCGGCCGTTCTCTCAGCGGCGGAAGTTTCAGCACCGCTTTTGAAAGGCGGTAAAGGAGGTCATCGCGGAATCTGGCTTGATCGACCAACTTTTTCAGGTCAATGTTGCTTGCCGCTACCACTCGTATGTTCAGCCTGATCAACTTCTGGCTTCCAAGCCTCTCAATTTCTCGTTCCTGGATAACTCGGAGCAATTTTGCTTGGATTGATATAGGCAGGGATCCTATCTCATCCAGGAATATTGTGCCCCCTTGAGCTAATTCAAATTTGCCGAGCTTGCCTCCCTTCCTTGCTCCGGTAAAGGCTCCCTTCTCGTATCCAAAGAGTTCCGACTCTGCGAGTTCAATCGGGATAGCGGGACAATTGACCTTCACAAAGGGCTTCGTGGAACGCCTGCTCTGGTTGTGTATGGCATGAGCGAACAATTCCTTTCCCGTACCACTTTCTCCATAAATGAGAATGTCGGCATCACTATCAGCCATTTTCGTGGCGAGGGACTTGGTTTGATGGATTTTTGCGCTGGTACCGAGGATATTGTCAAATACATAAGTGGCCTGATGTTCACCGAGTATTTTTTCCTGAACAGTGATGACTTTGTTTCTGAGTCTCTGTGATTCGTTCCTGACCCTCTCCAGCTCCTCCAGAGAGGCCAGGAGAACACGACCGAAAGCGGATATCGGATGTCCCTCGAAAAACACTGGGAACCTGGAAACGATTCGTTGCTTCCCCTTTACGTTGAGTAACTTCCCTATGTGAGGCGTCCCGGTCTTAAGTACATCCGGGAGCATGGACGTCGGGTTAATTTCCGTGATCTGTCTTCCTCTTGCCGTACCATGGGGAATCTCAAAAGCCTTTTCAGAGAATCGATCAAAAAACTCGATTTCCCCTCTTTCATTGATAATAGCCATGCTCTCATAGCGATTCATAAACATGAACTTGATCGCGTGTGCGATAGCCGGGCTCAAAGGGTAATCACCCAGGGCTTCTTTTATAATTGCTACAAAACTGAATTCATCCATAGCCCCTCCAAAGCATCGAAGAAGTAATGTTCTTCGTCTCATCATGGTTTTGATGGGCAATATTGTCCAGTAAAAATACATGTCTGATTTTATGTCATATCTATTCTATTGCATTAAGTCTCTGGAATACGAAGATATTATCAATATCCATGTCTATTAAATGGACACGCTTGAGGGGCTTGAGGGAGCTATTTTTTGAGTTTTACTAATTTTATTATTTAAAATCAGTTAGTTAGCTTTAGGCACGGTCCTTGCTGGTAGGCACTTGTAGCAGATCGACTGTTGGGCCAGTTTGAGTGAACTGAGCTAAGAAGAAAATCGAGATCATAGGGAGGCAAAAAATGCAAAAGAGGGACGTGACATCCATAAGAGGAGCGTTGGCTTACCTGGACAAAAAAGGCTGTGTGGTTCATGTGAAGGAAGAGGTCGACCCGATCTACGAAATTGCCGGAATACAAAAGGCATTGGAAAAAGGCCCCATACTCCTTTTCGACAATATAAAAGGATACCCCGGTCTTCGTGACCTCGGCAATCTTTTTGGAAGGCGAGAGCCGATTGCTGACCTCTATGGCGTTGACGACCCGAACAAAATGAAATTTAGGTTTGTGGACGCCATGCGGAACCCCATACCGCCCCAAATCGTCAAGGATGCCCCTTGTCAGGAAGTGGTAATCACAAAGGACATCGATGTTCCTGGGATGCTCCCCATTATCAAACATACGGAATTCGATGCCGGCAGAATCATCGGGTGCGGAAATCAGCTTCTGTGCGATGTCTACAGAAAAGGTGACACGAACATTTCCTTCAACCGGATCCATTTCAGAGGCAAGGACTGGGCGTCGATCTCCACTGCCCAAATCACCCACATCGGGATGATGGCCTTCAAGACTCATCGGGACGAGAGGATTCCAATAACCGTGAATATGAACCCTAGCCCTGCGGTCGGGATGGTGGCAGGCACGTGGAACGTGAGAACGATCGTGCCTCACGGAAGCGATGAACTGGGAATTGCCGGTGGGTTTCAGGGGGCGCCTGTCAAACTGGTGAAAGCGAGGACCGTTGATGCATATGCCGTCGCCGATGCCGAGATCGTGCTGGAAGGGTATCTTGAGCCGACCTCCCAGAATGTGTGGGAGAGCGAGGAAGCGGAAAAACTGGGAGTGCAGCGCCAGGGGGAAACCAATTTCTTCCCGGAATGGGTGGGCTATATGGGCACCACCTGGAAGGTGCGTAAACTCCAAGTCACCGCTGTTACCATGAGGAAGGAACGGCCCATTTTTTAT
>JBFMAE010000229.1:0-26899 GCA_040756085.1 Thermodesulfobacteriota bacterium
AATCCTTTTATATCATATCGTATAAACGCTCTTGTCTTTTTTAGGGAGAGAGGGTATTTTGATTTTTGATTTATAGACTGGAGGATGATTATGGAGAAGGATATCGTAGCAGTATTAGGTGGAGGAAATGGAGGGCATGCCGTTGCGGCAAATCTTTCTCTTTTAGGGTTCAAGGTTAACTTCTTCGAGCTCCCCCGGTTCGCAAACTCCTTTGAAAGGGTTTTACGGACAAAGGAGGTCCGAATCGAGGGGGTATCAATTGATGGAACGGCCAAATTGAACTCCGCCACCATCGATATTCAACAAGCCATCAAAGATGCCGAGGTCATCTTTGTGATCACCCCTGCCTTTGGACATAAAGCGATGGCTGAAGCCTGTGCTCCTTTTGTCCAGGATGGACAGATCATCATACTCATGCCTGGCTCAGGAGGAAGCCTCGAGTTTGTTAAAATCTTCAAAGAGAAAAAAGTGAAGAAAGAGATCACCTTTGCCGAAAGTTGCACTCTTCCCTATGGCGCCCGCCTCAAAGGTCCAGGCCATGTTTCTGTGTTCATCCATGCGGTCATCCTTCCAACCGGAGTCTTTCCATCCAAACGGACAAATGGCGTGATCCAAAAATTGAAACAATTTTATCCCACGATCATGCCTGCAAAAGATGTCCTAGAGGCGGCCATCAATAACCCGAACCCCATTGTCCACCCGGTGGCCACCCTTCTCAGTGCCACTCGCATCGAACATTCAAAGGGTGAATTCTACCTCTATGCTGAGGGAATGACCCCCTCCGTCGCCAGAACTTTCGAATCGCTCAATCAGGAGAGGCTTTCTATCTGCAAGGCCCTGGGATATAAACTCTACCACTGGAACAATCTCGAATTTAAAAATTACAATCTGGGCGAAACCGAGGAGGAGTGCCGATACCGGATCCTCAACACCAGCATGGATGCTGCTTTTGGCAAAGATGGGATTTATGCAGGGATAAAGATGAAGGGGCCCGAACATTTAAAAGACCGATATGTCACCGAAGATGTTCCTTATGGAATGGTTCTTCTCTCCACACTGGGAAAACTTATTGAAATCCCTACTCCCACTCATGATGGCGTCATCCAGCTGTGCTCTGTCGTCAACCGCACCAATTATTGGAAAACCGGTAGAGGAATTAAGAAATTGGGTCTATCTAATTTTGATAAAAAAGGCCTGAAGAAATTTCTTTCTGAAGGAAGAAGATAATTCAGATTCTTCAAGGTTTATTTATTTCTGGTGGGGGCTATTCTCCTTCTTTTTCTTCTTCGACCTCTCCAGTTTCAAACAAATGTTCATCACGCTCAAAATCATCTCGCTGTGCAGCCCTGATAGATTCCCATCCTTGACGAAGATCGGGTGGGGAGACTTCGGCAATCTTTTGGGAAAGTTCATCACCAATGATTAACTTCGTAAGTGAAATCACTGCTCGGGCTGCAGCATCTGCCTGCTTTAAATCCTTCAGGTTAGCCATCTTCATCACAGCTTCGAGAAATTCTTTTCTTGTCTTCATAGTAAAACCTCCTTTCTTCCCCTAAACTAAAAAACTTCTACCAATATTGAGTAGAAGTTATCAGCCCCGTTATCTAAGGGGCGGTTAAAGGCGAACTTCATCGCCAAAAAATTTTATTTCATCTAAAAAACATTATCTTCTAAAAAAATGGTTAAGTCAAATATTAAGTATTAATATTAAATGAATCTTAGCGTAATTAATGCTTTTTTTCACTTTTTCCCAATTACGATTTGTTTCCTATTTGGTATCCATTATCTTGAGCCTTTTAATACCTCTTAAATTTGGGAAATACATAATAATTTCAGTATATTTGCCCAAACCCTTTACCACTTTTGAATTGCCTAAAATTTCGCTTGACAAAAAAAACCTATTATTTTAGTATCCCATTCGACATTGTGCCTGTTATCACATAGAAAATACCATTTAAAAATCTATTTTTTCGAAGCATCAATAATAACCTATTAAAAATTATTTGAAGAGAAAGGGGGGATTCTTCCATTAGAGGTTAAAAACGCTTGATGTTTAATGAGTTAGAGTGATTTAAAAGAAAGATTTGAAATAAATTCAAAAAAGAAAGGGGGAGTAAAAAATATGTTCAATATTCCAAAAAAATATATTGAGGCAGACCCAAGGAAGCTTGCAGATTGGCAGGTTGCGGATATTGCAGAAGAAAATATGCCTACTATTGAAGAGTGGCAGGATAAATTAGGCCTCAAGAAATATGAAATCATCCCAATGGGAAGGCTATGTAGACTCGATTTTATGAAGATTATTGATCGCCTGAAGGCCAAACCGGACGGGAAGTATATCGAGGTTACAGCCATCACACCCACTCCATTAGGAGAAGGAAAAACAACAACAAGCATGGGTCTTATGGAGGGACTTGGCAAGAGAGGCAAAAATGTCGGTGGTTGTATCCGCCAGCCTTCGGGTGGCCCTACGATGAATATTAAGGGTACGGCTGCAGGAGGAGGCAAAGCCCTTCTCATCCCAATGACTGAATTCTCTTTGGGTCTTACGGGTGACATCAACGACATTACCAATGCCCACAACCTGGCGATGGTCGCTCTGAATGCCCGGATGCAGCACGAACGAAACTATGACGATGCCGAACTGGCAAAACGTAATCTCAAACGTCTTGACATCGATCCTACAAATATCGAGATGGGCTGGGTCATGGATTTCTGCGCCCAGGGTTTGCGAAACATCCTCATAGGTATTGGGAGCAAAATGGATGGCTTTCTGATGGCTTCCAAATTTGGCATTACAGTGAGTTCCGAACTCATGGCCATCCTCTCCATTGTGAGGGATTTGAAAGATCTGAGGGATAGACTTGGCAAGATCGTCGTAGCCTATGATAAGAAAGGGAATCCCGTCACTACCACAGATCTCGAAGTGGCAGGCGCGATGTGTGCCTGGATGAGGAATACGATCAATCCCACATTAATGTCCACAACCGAATACCAACCCTGCATGGTGCACGCCGGCCCCTTTGCTAACATCGCTGTTGGCCAGTCCTCCATTATTGCTGATCGGATTGGCCTAAAGATGTTCGATTATCACGTCACCGAGAGTGGTTTTGGTGCGGATATCGGGTTTGAGAAGTTCTGGAATGTGAAATGCCGGTTCAGTGGTCTTACACCTAATGTTTCAGTGCTGACTACTACTATTAGGGCCTTGAAGATGCACGGCGGTGGGCCTAAGGTTGTAGCTGGCCTTCCCCTTGATGAGTCTTATACAAAAGAAAACCTGGGGCTTCTTGAGAAAGGGATTGTCAATTTGACCCACCACATCGGGATAATAAAGAAAGCAGGAATCAATCCGGTGGTCTGTATCAATGCTTTCCATACCGATACCAAGGATGAAATCGCAATGGTTCGAAAGTATGCGGAGCAGGCAGGAGCTCGCTGTGCAGTTTCTGAACACTGGCTCAAAGGAGGGGATGGTGCCCTTGAGCTTGCCGATGTGGTCATGGAGGCCTGTAACGACAACGTCAATTTCAAATTCCTCTATCCCCTGGAGATGCCTCTCCGGAAACGGGTTGAAACAATCGCCAGAGAGGTATATGGAGCTGATGGCGTCTCCTGGACTCCAGATGCCGAAGCCAAAGCCAAACGACTTGAAGCTGATCCTACAATGAAGGATTTTACCACCATGATGGTGAAGACCCACCTGAGCCTAACCCATGATCCAGCTATCAAAGGAACGCCAAAAGGGTGGATCCTGCCAGTTCGCGATGTGTTGATCTTTGCCGGCGCGAAGTTTCTCTGCCCATGTACAGGAACCATCAGCCTGATGCCAGGGACCAGCTCTGACCCTGCCTTCAGAAAGGTTGATGTTGATGTGAATACCGGTAAGGTAACGGGGCTCTTCTAAGTGATTTTAGATCCCCACCCCCCATTTCTAACTCTCAGGAGAGATGAATTAAAGGGGGTGGGGATTCTCATTTAGAACAAATGATATAAGATAAGAGGTGTGACATAAACCAGTTGTTCAGAGCTGGAAAGTCAACCCTGACCTTTATAAAAGTATATCGAGCTTAAAACTGGTGATATCTAAACTTCAAAATTCAAATTTTGAAGTTTGGAATTCTTAATTAAAGGAGGGAGGGGAGAAAGATGACGGCAAAACTGATCAATGGTAATGAAATAGCTCAACAGATTCGGGAAGAGTTAAAACAGGAGACGGCTCAATTAAAGGAGAAATACAATCTGGTGCCGGGTTTAGTCACCATCCTGGTGGGTGAAAACCCTGCCTCGGTGAGTTATGTCACTGCAAAACAGAAGACCTCCAAGGAATTGGGATTTTACTCTATTCAGGACAATCAGCCTGACACCATCACAGAGGAACAGCTTCTCAAACTTATTGACAAATATAATAAGGACCCCAAAATCCACGGCATCCTAGTTCAGCTTCCACTGCCCAAGCATATCAATGAAACCAAAGTGCTCTATGCCATCGATCCAAAAAAGGATGTCGATGGATTCCACCCGGTCAATGTGGGAAAATTGATGATTGGTGAGGCAGACTATCTTCCCTGTACACCGGCTGGGATCCAGCAACTTCTGATTCGAACTGGCGCGAAGATCGATGGGGCAGAGGTGGTGGTCGTGGGGAGGTCGAACATTGTCGGAAAACCCATTACCAACATCCTTTTGCAGAAACAGAAAGGAGCCAATGCCACGGTGACGATCTGTCATACCGGTACGAAAGATATCGCATTTCATACGAAGCGGGCAGACATCCTCATCGTCGCTGCCGGAAAGCCCAAGGCGGTCACTGCAGATATGGTAAAGGAAGGGGCCGTGGTGATCGATGTGGGTGTCAACCGGATCGGGATGACCCCTGAAGGGAAGGCCAAACTCTGCGGGGATGTTGATTTCGATGGCGTTAAAGAAAAAGCATCTGCGATCACCCCTGTCCCAGGTGGCGTGGGACCGATGACCATTACGATGTTGATGATGAATACGGTAAAGGCGGCAAAGGTGGCTGCCGGGATTAAATAACCCTTAGGTTTCAGAGAATGGAAGATCACTCTATGAATCTTTTGAGTCTTTTGAATCGTCTGAATCATTAGTAAACCCCGTTAGAATAAGTCTCCCTGAGCGGATGCCGCTACCCCTCGGGGGGAGTAGATTTCTGGGTGGTTTGCTAAAAATTCTAACGGGTCGGGGCTTTATACCCCGCTCTTTCTGTAAGGAATTTAAAAGCTCATCATAGCTCATCCCCGCTTTAAAAGGTGGGGCTTTCTAACGGGGTAAACACGTGAAGATGAAAACAGTACGCCTCCACATTGATGGGAATGAAATTGAATGCTCTGAAAATGAAACGTTATTGTGGATAGCTTTGGATCATGGCATTTATATTCCTAATCTCTGTCTTACGAGAGAAATGGCAGAACCCAATGGAGCATGCCGGTTATGTTTTGTCGAAGTGGAAGGTGAGAGCCTGCCTGTTACCGCCTGTACCACCAAAGTCAAAGAGGGGATGGTCGTCAATACAAAGGGAACAAAAGCTTTAAGACTTGCCCGAACTGCCTTTGAACTCATCTTGAGCAACCATCCGGTCGATTGTGCCCATTGCCTTAAGAGTGGTTCCTGTGAGTTGCAAAAGATTGCCAAGTCCTTAGGGATCAAACTGAATACAAAAAGATTCAGAAAATTTTTGAGAGATCTACCCATCGATGAGACGAGCCCTGTGTTTATCTATGATCCGAATAAATGTGTCCTCTGTGGTAAGTGCGTCTGGTTATGTCAAAAGAAGCTTAATAGAAGAGCAATCGGCTTCGCTTATCGTGGCTTCCAAAGATGGGTCACAACGTTTGATAACGAACCGGTTGGATTGTCAGAATGCAAGGACAGGACCGAATTAGTGGAGATCTGTCCCGTGGGTGCCTTTGTGGCAAGGGATGAACAAAATAGAATAAACAAAATAGGAGGATGAATCATGATAATCATAGGCGAAAATATCCATGTGATTGCGAAAGACGTATCGGTGGCAATTAGAGAAAGGAATGCAAAAGTAATTCAGGATCTTGCGAGGGAGCAGACTGGGGCAAAGGCTGACTATATCGACTTGAATGTGGGACCGATGAAAAAAGATACTGAAGAGACCATGAAATGGCTGGTCAACTGTGTTCAAGAGGTTACCGATTTACCTTTATCCATTGACACCATGAACCCTGTCGCGATGGAAGCAGGATTGAAGTTTTGTAAAAAAAGACCTCTCATTAACTCTGCGTCAGGGAAGACCGACTCTAAGGCGCAGATGCTTCCTTTGGCAAAAAAATATAACAGCGATGTCGTGGTTTCGGTCATGACGGACAAAGGAATGCCTCCTGAGGTTGAATCGAAGATAGAGAGTATTATGGAGACCGTCTCGTATGCCAATGAGCTTGGGATACCCAATGAAGACATCTGGGTCGATCCCATCATTCTTCCCGTGAGCACAGCGGGTGAAGGTCAAAAAATCGCTGTGGGAAATCTTGAATTTATAAAGATCCTTCAGGACGTTCTTCCGGGTGTGAAATCAACAGTGGGACTTTCTAATGTATCCAATGGAGTCCCTGCTCACTTAAGACCGATCTTAAACCGTACTTATCTTGTGATGCTGGAGAGGAACGGCCTCTATTCAGCCATTGCCGATCCGCTCGATGAAGAATTGATGGCATTTATAAAAGGAGAACTCCCAACCGTCACCGACCTCATATACAGAACAATGGATGGCGAGGAGATCGACCTCTCTCCATTATCTCAGAAAGAGGTGGCCTATGTGAAGACAGCGAGAGTTCTGATGGCACAATCACTCTACTCAGATGCATGGTTGGAAATTTGATGATTAAAAAAATTTATTTGTCAATATTGAAATTTATTTTTTATGTTTAATAATTTTTTTAGGAGGTGAGAAATGGAATATAAGGCGCCTAAAGAGGCATATAAAGGAGTGGTAAGGGAGGTAACCATTGGAAAAGGAGAAAAGGCTTTGAAGGCAGGAGGGGAGAATATTTTACCCCTTCATTTCTTCGACGAAGGTTCATTACCCAATCCACCAAAATTTGCTTTAGAAGTATTCGATGTGGAACCCACGGATAAAACGCCACACCTTCTCGAACCCTTCGGAGATGTCATCTCCGACCCGATAAAATGGGCAAAAAAATGTGAAGGGTTCGATGTCGATGCCATCTGCCTCACTCTCGTCAGCACAGACCCTGCCGAGAAAGACGCATCTGCAGATGGAGCCGCTCAATTGGTGAAGCGGATGGTGAGCGAAATAAAAAAACCCTTGATCGTTTATGGATCGGGGGACGAAAAGAAGGATGCAGAGGTTCTCCCCAAGGTGGCCCAAGTATGTGCTGGTGAGAATCTTTTGATCGGACCAGTTCAGAAGGAAAATTTTGAGGTGGTGGGAAAGGCAATATTGGAAAACGGACATGTAGCAATTGCCCAGAGCCCTCTCGATATTAACCTTCTTAAGGAATTGAATGTCAAGCTATGCAAATTTTTACCCCCGGAGAGGGTCATCATTGATCCCTTGTCTTCAGCACTGGGTTATGGCATTGAATATAGTTTTTCTCTGATAGAACGGGTGAAACAGATCGGCGTTATCACGAAGGATAGCATGACCATGATGCCCATCATCGCCAATCTCGGCGACGAATGCTGGAAGACAAAACAGGCCAAAGAGAATAAGACACAGGGATTGCTCTGGGAAGGAATCACTGCCGTATCCCTTTTCTTGGCTGGGGCGAATATTCTTGTGTTGAGGCATCCTGAGACACTAAAATTAATAAAAGAAACTTTAGGGAGGTAATGGGAAATGGCCCAATTAAAGGAGATAACAAAGAGATTAGAGGAGATTCATGAAAAGATAAAGGCGGAGATCCCCTGGGAACCAATAGGTCATACACCTATGCCTGAGATGGCTGACCTCAGAAGCTGGGATATGAAACTTCTCCAGACCTACAAACCCTGGTATGCTCCGTTCTGTGACCTTTGCTGTTTATGCACATATGGTAAGTGTGATCTTACTGAGGCACGGAGGGGAGCATGTGGTATCGATATTGGTGCTCAACAGGCAAGATTTGTGCTCTTGGCCTGCCTCATGGGCTGTTCAGCCCATGCCTCTCATGCAGGACATATTCTGGAAGTCTTAATTGAGAAGCATGGCCCGGATAAGAAGATCAATTTAGGCACTTCCATAGAAATCGAGGCACCGATTATAAGGACTGTTCTCGGGTTAAAGCCAGAAACACTGGGTGATCTTAAAACAGCTATTGAGTATGTCTATAAGGAGGTCACCCATCTTCTCGATTCCACTGCAATGGGTCAGGAAGGAAGCTGCCTGGATTATGAATCAAAGTCCTTACATGCTGGTATGCTTGACCATGTGGGCATGGAGGTGGGTGATATCGCCCAGATCATAGGATTTAATTATCCTACTTCGGTTGCCAATACACCTCTGGTAGACCTTGGATGGAATTCCGTGGATAAAACAAAGCCTATAATCTTATTTGTTGGACATAACCCCGCTACTTCCACTGTTGTGGTGGATTACCTGAGGGAAAACAATCTCTATGATAAGGTGGAGTTTTGTGGTGTTTGCTGTACTGCCCTTGAAACAAGCAGATACTCGGATAAAGCAAAGGTCATCGGTCCTTATTCCCGACAGCTCTTTTTTATCCGAAGCGGTTTTGCCGATGTCATCATGACCGATGAGCAATGTATCAGAACCGACATGCCTATGGAGGCATCAAAAGCGGGGTCCTCTCTGATAGCATGCCTTGACAAAGTGATGTATGGTCTCGAAGATGCGACTGAATTGAATACAGATGATATCATAAAAAAGATGGTGGATGAAAAGAAGCATTTTGCTATTCTTGATCCAAAAAAGGCGGCTGAGGTGGCAACAAAGGTTGCCATGGCCATTGCACCTCAGAGAAGGAAGGAATGGTTAACAGAGCAAGAGGCTACAGAACTGGCGAAAAAATGCAGTGATTGTGGCATTTGTGAACAGGCGTGCCCCAACCTTTTCGACATTGGAGACGGTGTCAGCCAAGTTGCCAAAGGTAATTTCGATATTATAAGGGAACAGTTTAATTACTGTGTTGGCTGTGGCAAATGTGAGGAGGAATGTCCTCGAAACCTTCCCATCTTGAAGATCATGCAGGTGGGGGCAAGCAAAGAGACCTGGAAGATAAGGGCAGGGCGTGGTCCGATTATGGATACCGAGATCAGAAATGTCGGTGCGCCAATCACCTTGGGCACCATTCCCGGGGTAGTAGCATTGGTAGGTTGCTCCAATTTCCCTGACATACGAGACCTCGCCGAAATCGTGGATGAATTTGCTCGTAGAAAGTATATCGTTGTGGTTTCAGGTTGCACCGCTATGGCGGTTGGGATGTGGAAGGATGACGAAGGGAAAACATTATACGAGAAATATTCTCCTGATTTCGATGCGGGAGGAGTGGTCAATGTTGGTTCCTGTGTTGCAAATAGCCATATCGCTGGAGCAGCGATCAAGATAGCCAATATCTTCGCTGCCTTGCCTTTGAGGGCAAATTATGAGGTGATGGCTGACTATGTCCTGAACCGAGTAGGTGCGGTTGGCATCGCCTGGGGAGCTTATTCTCAGAAGGCTGCCTCCATTGGTACGGGTTTTAACCGGTTGGGGGTTCCAGTCATCCTCGGTCCCCACTCTTCCAAATATCGAAGGCTATATCTCTCGAGGAAGGAAGAAGATGAGTGGAAGGTTATGGATGCGAGAAAGAGGCAGATTGTAGAGACAGGAGAGCCTTCGCCCGAGCACCTCGCCTACGTATGTGAAACAAAAGAAAAGGCAATGGTGATGATCCCCAAACTATGCATCCGGAAGAATGATACTCCCCAAGGAAGGGGAATAAAACTGAATCACTATATTTCCCTATATAAAAAGTATATGGGCGGTGGTCTTCCAGAAGACCTTCCTCTCTATGTAAGAAGAGAGCCTGATATTCCTCTCGTCTACAAAAAGGAGGTAAAGGCTTATCTAACGGAAATCGGCTGGAAACCAAAAGAACCCGTCGGACTTCCAACCCTCCTCGGAACTTATCCAACGAAGGTTCCGGTGGATGCGGCAATACACTAATAAGGAGGAAGATATATGAGTCAATTAGCCCCATTAATGCCATATCATAGAGTAAATATCCTTACGGGAACGAGGACCGCAAGGCAAGTAGAAGATCCAGTAGAGTACGCTAAGCAGATAACAAAAGCAAATAGGCCTCTTCTCGTTCTCGGTCCACGCTTGCTTAAGTTGTCACTGGACGGAAGACTGCTTCTCGAATACGCTCTGGACATTGCGAAGGCCAAAAATATCCCTATCTGTGCTACTGCCACTGTTAAATCGAAGATGGTGGAATTAGGGGTAAAACCAGACAGTGTCTACGACATTGTTGAGATCATCAATGCCTTGAAAGACCCAGAGTGGAAGGGGGTGAGGAAGGAAGGGAATCACGACCTTGTACTGTTCTTCGGTTTCAGAACCGATCTTGGGGAACAGGGTCTTTCTGTGCTCAAGCATTTTGCTCCCCATTTGAAGACCATGACCCTTTGCAAGTACTATTATCCCCATGCCGATTTCTCCCTTCCCAATATTAGAAAGGATGAGCAGTGGAAGAGTTTCTTAGAAAATTTAATAGATAATCTGAAGAAAGGAGAATAGAGATGGAGTTTCATACTGACATCGGACCGCAATATGAAGGTGAAGTGATAAGGAAGGAGAATCTTTTTATAGAATTTGGAGGACCAAAGGTAACGCATAAGTTTGAACTGGCCACTGTAAAGAGCTCCGATGAAATAGAAAATGAAAAGGTTGAAATCATCGGTCCGGACCTGAACGAACTGACACCCTATAACCCTGAGACGGATAAAGGCGGGACTTATCCCATCGCCATTTTGATCGATGTGGCTGGATCTGAATTGGATAAGGATGCGGAGTCCATCATCGAAAGAAAGATCCATATGTATCTAAATTTTATTCAGGGTTGGTATCATATGAATCAAAGACAGGATATGTGGGTGAGGTTGAGCACGGATGCCTATAAAAAAGGTTTTACCTCTTTAAAAGAATTGGGGGAAATCTTTAATTTCCTCTTCACCTCAGAGATGCCGATCATTGAAAAGATTCAGACCACCATCATTACCGACCCGAAAAAAGTGGAGGAACTTTTGCCGGAGGCTTTAAAGAGATATGAGGCCAGAGATGAAAGAGCGAGGTTAATCAAAGACGAGGATGTTGATATGTTCTACGGCTGTGTCCTATGCCAGAGCTTTGCCCCTACCCACTGCTCCATCATCGCTCCAAATAGGATTGCAAATTGCGGCGCCATCAACTGGTTTGATGGTAGAGCGGCAGCTAAAATCGACCCCGAAGGGCCCATCTTTGCCATAGAAAAAGGGGAGTTGGTAGATCCTGTTAAGGGTGAATATGAGGGAGTTAACAAAGTCGTGCAGGAGAAATCCTTAGGCAGCTATGATAGAGTTTATCTTTACAGTGCTTTTGAGCATCCCCACACCTCATGCGGTTGTTTCCAGGCGATCGTTTTCTACATTCCTGAGGTGGATGCCTTTGGGATCGTGCACAGGGAATTTAAAGCGGAGACGGTAATTGGGACTACTTTCTCCCGTATGGCTGGTGAAACATCCGGAGGAAAACAGATCGAGGGTCGGCTTGGAACCGGTCTGGAACAAATCAGATCCACGAAGTTTATTCAGGCAGACGGTGGCCTGGCCAGGATCGTCTGGATGCCCAAAGAAATAAAGGAAAGGTATAAAGACGTCCTCGAGGCAAAGGGGCTCTATGATAAGATCGCCACAGAAGAAGATGCCAAGAACCCCGATGAACTTACTGCATTTTTAGAAAAAGTGGGACACCCTTGGTTAAAGGGTGAGGTGGAGATTCCAGTAAAATAATAGGAGGTGAGTTATGCCAATCTCAGGGTCTGAAATTGTAAAGATGCTTCCCGGAAAAAAACCATGCAAGGATTGTGGTTTTCCCACATGCTTCGCCTTCGCGATGAAACTGGCAACAGGTGGAGCACCGGTCGATAAATGTCCTTATCTACCCCCAGAGGTGAAGGCCAAACTTGAAGATCTGCTAGCGCCTGCAATAAAACTTATTACGATTGGTACAGGGGATAATAAGGTGCAGGTTGGAAATGAAGAGGTGATCTACCGGCATGAAAAGACCTACGTCCATACACCGGGTATTGCCATTCTTATTTCAGATAAAGAAAGCGAGGCCAAGGTTGATGGGAAGATAAAAAAGATAAAAGAGCTCCAATTTCCATGGGTGGGTTTAACTCTCAAGGCAGAGCTTCTCGCTCTTCAATTCGAATCCGGAGACAAGAACAAATTCCTCGCCTTGGTTAAAAAGGTATCCGATTCTGCAAACCTTGGGATGATTCTCATCTCACAGGATTTGGATGTTCTATTCTCCGCTCGTGATCTCTGTGCTGACAAAAGACCCCTTCTCTACCCGATCACAAAGGAAAATATCGATCAGGCCATTCCAAAAATTAAAGAAAAACCAACCCCTGTCGGTGTTCGGGGAGGAAGCATTGAAGAACTGATTCCTTTAACGATGAAATTGAAAGAGGCTGGAGTCGATGAAGCCATATTAGATCCAGGATCTAAGAATCTGGTGGATGCAATAAGAGATCAGACTTTTATTCGAAGGGCAGCCTTGAAACAAGGCTTTAGACCCCTTGGTTACCCAACAATCACCTTTCCCTGTTTTATGGCAAAGGATGGTTTAAAGGAGGCCCTCACCGCCTCTGTTTTTATAAACAAATTTGCTGCCATTATCGTCCTTTCCGATTTCGATCAGTATTCCCTTCTCCCCCTCCTGGTCGAACGCCTTAACATCTATACCGATCCACGCTTCCCAATGGCAGTGGAAGAGAAATACTACGAAATCGGAGAGCCTGATGAGAATGCTCCAGTCCTTATCACTTCGAATTGGGCATTGACCTATTTTATCGTCTCTTCAGCTATTGAAGCCACAAAAGTCCCTTCTTTTCTATGTGTTAAGGATGCAGAAGGGCTCGGCGTCCTTACTGGTTGGGCAGCAGGCAAGTTCAGCGGCGATTCAGTGGGCGCGATGGTTAAAAAATCGGGTATTGAGAATAAAGTAAAAAATAAAAAGATTGTTATCCCAGGAAGGGTAGCAAGGATAAAAGGGGAACTGGAGGATGCTCTACCTGGTTGGGAAGTGGTGATCGGTCCAAGAGAGGCCGCAGGAATAGGAGCATTTCTACCGGAATATGCTAAAAGTTTAAGGAAATGAAGGAGAAAGGAGAAGAATTATCTACTGAGGAACTCTTGACGATACTGGAAAAACACAGAAGCGAGAGGAATGGTTTAATCCCCATATTGCTTGAGATTCAGAAAGAATTTGGATATCTTCCTAAAGAGGCGATGAAAAGGGTTGCCGAGTTTTTGGGGATGAAGCCCGTTGATGTTTGGGGGGTTGCTACCTTTTTTAACCAGTTTCGATTGACCCCATTGGGAAAAAACCATGTTAAAGTCTGCATGGGAACTGCTTGTCATCTGGCAGGAGGTCGTTTAGTCCTGGAGGCTTTGGAGCGGGAACTCAACATCAAAGTAGGGGAGACCTCGACAGATGGTCATTTCAGCCTCGAGAGAGTTGCCTGTATCGGTTGTTGCATGCTTGCTCCCGTAATGGTAATTAAGGACAAAATTTATCCCAAGATGTCCTCTTTTAAGGTAGAGGAATCCTTAATCCCTTATAGGCAGGAAGAGTAAATCCCATTAGTCCGTGACCCGTGTCCGCTAGCCGTGTCCGGACACGGACACGAAAAAGAGGAAGATTGACATTTGAAGAGATTAGAAAAAGGGCTCAAGCCCTATGGGAAGCTTTAGAGAACGGTATACATGTACTTGTTGGGACTGCTACCTGTGGCAGGGCAGCAGGTGCTTTGGATGTCATTGATGCATTTAAAAGTGAATTGTCACGACGGAGCATCGATGTACCAATTATTCAGGTAGGATGTATTGGTTTATGCTATGCTGAACCCTTGGTGATTATTTCCAGACCGGAATCCCTCCGAATTGTCTATCACAACATTACTCCGGATTTAGTTTCCCGTCTTGTAGAAGGGTATATCATAGGTGATGATCCGTGCCTTGAGCTTGCCTTGGGTACTCTCGAGACAAATGGAAGGGAAGCTCCCTATATCCCTGAACTCCCAAGATCTGAGCATGAACTTCGCTTCATATTACGCCACTGCGGTTATATTGACCCTGAAAATATCCATTACTACATAGCGAATGGGGGTTATGGCGCATTAGAGAAGGCTCTAAGGATGCCGCCCGAGGAGATCATCGAAGAGGTAAAAAAGTCAGGACTCCGGGGAAGAGGAGGTGCTGGATTCCCTTCAGGGCTGAAATGGGAGCTATGCCGTAAAACTGAAGGTGCAACAAAGTATGTCGTTTGTAATGCGGACGAAGGGGATCCTGGCGCCTTTATGGACAGGGTCATTTTAGAGAGTGATCCCCAAGAGGTCATCGAAGGCATGATCATCGCTGCCCATGCTGTGGGGGCCCAGAAGGGCTATATTTATGTTCGTGCCGAATATCCATTGGCTATTGAACGTGTAAGGAATGCTTTAAGACAGGGAGAGGCGATAGGGATTTTAGGAGATGATATTCTCGGTAGTGGTTTCCGTTTCCATATAGAGATTGCAGAAGGCGCAGGTGCTTTTATCTCTGGCGAAGGAACAGCATTAGTCGCAGCCATGGAAGGAAGAAGGAGTGAACCAAGAGTAAGACCTCCTCGCCTTGCCGAGTCTGGGTTATGGGGTAGGCCTACCCTTCTGAATAATGTAAAGACCTTCTCCTATATACCCTTAATCATCGATCGAGGAGCGGATTGGTTTTCCTCCATCGGAACGGAAAAAAGTAAGGGCACTGCAGTATTTACCCTTGCTGGAAAGGTCCAATCTCCTGGCTTGACTGAGGTACCTATGGGGACAACGGTTCGCAAGATTGTCTACGAAATTGCTGGGGGTATGCGTAACTCAAGGCAATTTAAGGCGGCCCAGATTGGCGGCCCTTCCGGTGGCTGTATCCCTGAGAACTTACTCGACATCCCCATCGATTTTGATTCCCTTCATGAAGCCGGTTCCATGATGGGTTCAGGTGGCATGATCTTTATGGATGAGGAGGATTGTGCTGTGGATACGGCACGATTCTTTCTTGACTTTACTACCAAAGAATCCTGTGGCAAATGCACGATGTGTCGGATAGGGACTTTGCAACTCCTGAGCATTTTGGAGGACATCTCTACTGGGAAAGCTAAAATGGAAGACCTCGAACTTATCCAACAATTGGCCGAAGATGTGAAGATGGGATCACTTTGCGGCTTGGGCCGTTCATCTCCCAATCCCGTCCTTACCACGATGCGTTACTTTGGTGATGAATACAGGGCTCACATCTTGGAGAAACGTTGCCCTGCACTGGTCTGCAAGGATCTCATCGCCTACTACATCCTTCCTGATAAATGTGATCGAGCTTGTGAGCATTGTGTCCTTGTATGCCCTACCGAGGCGATCAAAGGTGGAAAGGGGGAGGTGAAAGTCATCGACCAGGAGAAATGCTCAAAATGTGGCACCTGTCGTGAGGTATGTCCTCCGGAGTATCACGCTGTGGTAAAAATCTCACCGATTAGTAAACTTCCCAAAGCTGAAGCGCAAAAGAACCATAACTGTCACTCCCGCGAAGGCGGGAGTCCAGACTTGTCCCTGTGAAAACAGGGAACCAGTAGAAAAAAACTGGATTCCTGCTTTCGCAGGAATGACTCGAAGGAATAAAAAGGAGATCAATAGAATGGCAAGGAAGATCGTCTCCACAGGGAGAGGGGGGACAGGAAAATCAACCTTTGTCGCTTTAATGAGTCGATACCTTAAACCCCCATCCTTACTCATTGACCTCGACCCTGATCTAAGCTTAGCCGATATGTTAGGAATAGATTTCTATAAAGAAGGGAAAAGGACTATTGTGGAGGCCCTTTACGATGCTGTGGGCGAGAGAAAGAGTGGTGGAAGTCCTTTGACCCCTGTAGAGGATCGGTTCAAGGGAATGATCTGGGGGGATTGTTTGTATGAGGGGAAGGGATTTGATCTCATTACCCTCGGGACGAAGGATTTGGAAGGTTGTTATTGCTACCCTGACCATCTATTGAGAAAAATCATTTCTCAATTAGCAAAGAACTATACGAATGTCGTCGTCGACTCCCCAGCAGGCTTAGAGCATCTAAATCGTAATATCGTTTCTGAGGTAGATGACTTATTTATTATCCTCGATCCCTCTGAGAAGTCCTTAACCCATATCAAGAAGGTAAAGGTCATTTTAAGGGAGGTGGGGATGATGTATGATCACTTCTATCTAGTAGGAAATTATATGTTTGATGAAGAATCAGAGAAGTATTTTAAAGATACGGGTGAAATCTATTTAGGGAAGATCGACTATGATAAAAATGTTGAAGAATATAATCTCAAAGGGGAGTCCTTGCACAAACTACCCGAAGATTCGCCTGCATGTCGGTCGGTGAGAAAGATCATAGAAAAAGCGAGATTAATATAAAAATGGGAAAGATCACTGTTATTACTGGAAGGGGGGGAACGGGAAAATCAACCTTTGTCACTCTTTTTGCGAGATTCATCAATCCTAAATCCCTTCTACTGATCGATCTCGATCCCGATGGAAGCCTGGCTAAGATGTTCGGGGTGGATTTGGAGAAAGAAGGTAAATTAACCATCTCGGATGCGCTCTCTAATATCATAGTAAGGGGAAAGGATAGTAAGGGGAAGGACGATACTCCAGATTTACTGAGGCGCATGATGGAAGAAGGGGAGATCATTTATAGAGATAAAAAATTTGATCTCATTTCTCTTGGAGCAAAGTTCGCCCCCGGGTGTTATTGTTTGCCAGACGAGATGATTAAAGAGACCATCAGGAATATTCATAAAAATTACGAGATGATCCTTGTTGATTCCCCCGCAGGATTGGAACATCTTAACCGAAAAGTAACACCGGACATTGATGACCTGTTCGTCGTACTAGATCCATCTGAAAAATCTACCAAACATATAGAGAGAATAAAATCTGTTACGAAAGGTGTAAAAATAACCTACAAAAACTTTTACTTAGTTGGGAATTACAGATTTACCGATGAGATAGAAACCTATTTACTTAGGTCGGGTGAAAAATACCTGGGAAGGATTGCCTACGATCCCCTTATAAGGGAACACAATTTAAAAGGCGAATCTTTATTAAATATCCCCGAAGATTCTCCCTCTTCGACGTCGGTCAAAAAAATATTACGGGAGGCGGGTTATGGAATTGTATCCTAATACTTCTGAAGAGGGCTTTGAACTTGCCTATGAAATTGCTTGCAAAAAGCTCGCAAGCATGGATCTTAGAGAAGTATGCAGAAAGAGCGGCGCCCAGTATGTGGATCAAAATAGAATCATCGTCCATTATCTGAACCGACCTTATCTGATCACCCTCCCCGATGTTGAAATTTCCCTTAAGGATGAGGATGAAAAAATCCCCATCAAGGACAGAATATTGATCCTTCACTACCTGACCCAGGCAACGGGAGCCCCTTACACCAATCAACTGATCACTTATGGGCAAATAGAGGGGAGAACGTTTTATTGTCCAGTATTCGTTAAAAGAAATTTAGAACCCATTTTAAGTTGCTTCGGTGATCGCCCTGAGTTGCTCGTCGATGTGGCCCAAAAGTTTGGGGGGAAGAGAACAAATTATGGCGATGTATCGGTGAGCATCGATGCCTTTCCGATGGCACGGATATTCATCATCATCTGGCGGGGAGATGACGAAGTCCCCCATGGGGGCAACATCTTATTTGACGGCAACATCAAAAATTACCTTGCGAGTGAAGATGTCTGTGTCCTGACTGAAATCTTGACCTGGAGATTGATCAACCTTGCCAAACCCGCTCCTCGTAAAAGCTGAAATCATCAAAGCCGGATGGCCTGCTTGAAAATCATCCACACCAGGAGGAACTGGTCAGAGATGTTGGAAAAGTTTTATGGCGGATACCTTTTAACCAGAAGCTTACGGGATTCCAGATACATGATCCAAGGTTCATGGACTCACATCGTTATTTGCCATAAAATCTTATAACGACCGCCTGATAAAACTTTGGAAACATTTCTGGCCGGTGACGGAAAGCAACGTTAAATATAACTATCCCATATTAGGACTTTTTCCATGAGGTTTGAAGCAAACTGCAGTACCACAGCAATGGGCATCATGCCCCATAAGGATGTGGACAAGGCCCTTGAGCTTGCCTTGAGCCTCGATATCCCATTCTGGCCGCAACTTCCCAATGTGAGCCTCTATGAGGACATGTATGTTCAGACATCCGAAAATTTCCCGGGGATAGCGATCGATTTTGAAAAGGGAAGACTTGTCTTTAATACTGTGAGATTTGAAGAAGAGCTTAACGATTACTTCACAAAAATGGAGGACCCAGAGACCTACGCCCTCACCACAGAATATTCCATGGTATTCAAGAAATTTCTTTCCAAAAATCTCCAAAGTTTTAAGGCTATCAGGGGACAAATCACCGGACCTGTAAGCTTTGGTTTTAAAGTCTTAGATGAAAATTTAAAACCTATCATTTATAATGAAGAAGTTAAAACGATTCTATTCGATTTTATTCAAAAGAAGGTGAACGTTCAATATCAGGAGCTAAAGGCCAAAAATCAAAATGCTTTCTTGTGGGTAGATGAGCCAGGGTTAGGATATGTATTTAGTGGCCTTTCAGGATATAATGACCAGCAAGCTAAGGAAGATTACTATAACTTTGTTCAAGGATTAGAAGGGCCTAAGGGGTTACACCTTTGCGCCGAGGTGAATCTGCCCTATCTATTAGAATTAGGAATTGAAATCCTTTCCTTCGATGCTTTTCAAATTGGATTCATGCCCAAGGAATATGCTTGGAGTGTTGCTGAGTTTATCAAAAAGGGAGGCATTATCTCCTGGGGTATTGTCCCCACCGAATCCTCAACCCTTTCGATACAGACACCCGAAAAGTTGGCTTCAACCCTTTCAAATTATTGGGAAGTGATTTCGGAAAATACGGGGCTGGCCTTCAGACAAATTGCCGAACAGGCATTGATCGCACCAGCAAGATGCTGTCTTAGAGATATTGACACCAAAACAACTGGGAAATGTGAGATTTCTAATGTGGAGGAGAAGATCGTCGAGAAGGCCTTTGCCTTCTTGCCAGAGATATCACACATACTAAAAGGAAAATATAAACTATAAGAGACCCCTAAAAAAACTATTTTTCAATTCCAATAGGGACATAGGCAGGCCCCCACTTGTCTGTATCCCCTTAGACTTTTTAGAGATCTATAATGAATTTTAAACTATCTTTTCTGCCAACAGGAATTGGAAGTTTACCTCATTATGACCCGTATAAGGTGAGTGAGATCATATTAAATTACTTTCCTGAATCTCCCTATTGGCCTCAGCTCCCTTCCAGGGGATTTCGAGAAGGAATGCTCGCCCAGTTCACAGAAGGCATGCCGGGGTTGGTCATCGATGGAGAAAGGGTCTATTTTCGCACGCCTTTTAACCCTGCTTCAGAATGGGAAAGGTTCTACGAGCTTTCTCAGGAAGGGAATGAAGATCGTTTTGGTATTGGAAAGGAATATGCTTCCGGCTTTTATACAACGCTGGAATTACTGAAAGGCAAGGCCCCTAAGCTCATCAAAGGCCAGTTGACCGGTCCGGTTACCCTGGGCTTAGGTCTTCTGGATGAGAAAAGAATCCCAATCCTTTACGATCCAAACTTAAAGGAGATGCTTTTAAAGACAATCTCTCTGCGGGCGAGATGGCAAGAAAGCGAGTTTAGAAAGGTGGCTCCGGAAGCTGAAACACTCATATTTTTTGATGAACCTCTCTTGAGTGGTTATGGTTCGATAAGTATGAACCTGGGGAAGGAAGAAATCATCGAATGTCTTAAAAGCGCCATCTCCTCTCTTCAAGGTTTATCTGGGATTCATATCTGCGGGGCTACCGATTGGTCAATCATTATGGAAACCGGTATCAGGGTGATCCACTTTGATGCCTACCGATTCTTCTCCAATATGCTCGTTTACGCTTCCGAACTAAAAAGATTTCTACTGAATGGAGGTATCTTGGGTTGGGGAATTGTACCTTCGGAGGAAGAGTACATAAAGGAAGAGACGACTTCGAGTCTCATTGAGAGTTTGGAAAAGAATATAGGACTTTTAGTCAAAGAGGGAATCCCAGAAGAGATTGTTATGAAAAACTCCCTTATTTCTCAAAGCTGTGGTCTCTCTTCCCTCTCAGAAGATTTTGCCGAAAAAGCATTACGGCTGACCAGAGATCTGGCCACAGAAATGAAGAAAAGGGTTCAATCCTTCTAAATCCCTTCAACTGTAGTAGAAGCAATTTGACCTTATAGACTATGTTAGAAGAAGTTATAAGTGAAAGATCACCTACTACTTATCAGTTTAGGAAAGTTGAAACCATTAAGGACTCCCGATGGAAGTATTGGATAACGCCTAAAGGTAGTGTTTTGTTATACAAGCATTTCCTTTTTCATGATTACTACTGGCATATCAAAGTAGACTGGCCTTTCGATCGGTTCCCAGCCACGCTTGAGATAGAAACGCTCTTTGTCTGGGGTATGGAGATATAGCGTTTTCACCCCCAATTCTTTCGCCTTCATTTCAGCACGTTTTACCAAGGCGCTTCCAATTCCCTTATTGCGATTTTCTGGTACAACGTACACTGTTCCGAGCCAATGGTACAGGTGTTTATGGGTCGTCATCTCTTGAATCTTGAGGCTAGCGGTGCCAATCGGCAGAGAATCCTGAAGTGCCACAAACGTCAATGGAAACCGTTTTGTGTTGAGTCTTTCTGATATTTTTTCAATCTGTTCCTCCAGCGATTTCAATCGGTACATCTTTTTCCAGTAGTCAAATACCCACGACGCAATCACTGGGATAAACTGCGGGTGACTTGCGAGGTATTCGATAACCACGGACTCGTTCATTTTTTGTATAAAGACTGAAATCAGCGGTGGCTGTAAACCATCCCTGCCTGCCGGCATGCAGGCGCTGGAGGGACTTTTTATGCCACACTTTTTTATGGATCAAACTTAAATGGTTGATGTCCCTATCTTAATAAATAGAGGCTTTCCACATTTCTCATGAATGCCAATGTGTAGGGCTATTCATTCGCGGCCATACCCTTCCGCAAGTTTTCACGTAATACCCTTTGAAGGAACAGCAAAACAATAAATGGAAGGGCAGCCGATAGCCTTTCTTGGCCGCGAAACAAAATTGACATGCCAAGACCTCCAAGGACAGCTACCAACAAGTAAACCGAACCGCGCTTCACTGCTGAGGGATCTTCCGCTTCAACATCCAGGAACCCACATGGCGAAACAATCGTCCGAATTAACCCAATAACAAAAGCAACTATGAAGATGGCACTTTCCCTTAAAAAGCCCTGCACGATCGCTATGACCTCAATGAATATTGTGAACGCCAAGCCCTCAATAAGCAGAAAAATATTGGTTGCCAACGCTAGCGAGTTCATGTGCCACTTAATGACTCTATTAGTTACCAGAATGGTGAGTGCAAGCATTCCGCCGATTAGGAATCGTTCGCGTAGGTCGACACTATCAGCTGAAGCGAGGTAGCCGAATACTATAATCGGTGCAAATTCAGTTATACCGAATACTGTTCGCCGGATTGAGCCCTTCATTAGCCTTCCTCTCTTTCGCCTAACGAGTCTGTAGAAAAAGCCCGATTTTAACTATTTTCCAGCTCGTAAGTATTTGATTTTATTGATACCAAATTTACGAAAAATGACTTTTCCTACAGACTCAACGTTTGAAATCAATAATCAAGTCTGACCCCATTCCTGCCATTCCAGGGCAAAGCCGAAAAATGCCCTGCCATCTGTAATGCATCACGGTTCAGTCATTCCCTTAAATGTGCTACGGTGAATGTCACGCTGCTCATCGTTCACCCAAAGCATACCGTATCTCTTCCCTGACTTTTGGATTCACTTCACTCTTTAGAGCATTCTCAAGCGCCCTTTCAACTTTAGCGCCTCCGATCTTACCAAGTGACCATGCAGAATATGCCCTTATTTGCAGCTTGGGATGGGTGAGTGTTATACAGAGCGGGTCAATGGCCCTGTCTGTTCCTATGTTTCCTAATGCGATTATAGCATTCCCCCTGATGGCATCCATACCTGCCCTCATAAAGAAAGAGGCAATTGTTTTTCTGTAATATTCTTCATTACCGGTCACTAACGGAATGAGTTCGGGCGATGTGCTCACGTCCTCTATTTTCACAGGATATTCTTCCCTTGAAATAAGCTTTTTGTTCCTGGGACATGCTTTTACACATTCACCGCAACCGAAAATGCGGTTTTCCTGCTTTTCTCTTAGCGGAATAGGAATAAAGGTTCCCCATAACCATTCAGTAATGCACAACGACCGATTCACCTTATAAGGTTCATAGATGGCGCCTGTTGGACAAGACCTTATGCACACCTCGCATTTATCACAGTCCGACGCATTTAAATCATATTCCTCATGCTCCAATGGCGCATTAGTTATCAGCGTAACAAACATCACATATGATCCATATACCTTAGTAATAATGACTGAGTTTTTGCCATATTTCCCCACCCCTCCCCTAGCAGCGGCCATTTTATCTGGAATCCTATAATTCTTATTGAATACTGTTTTATACCCTTGCTTCTTCAGAAAACCTTTGATAATTTCAATATAAAGGTTTCCCATGGGCGTATATGCTCTTATGCTGTATGCGTGCGTGAATCTGCCCCTAGGATTGTCTTTATCAATTAAAGATACATCAAGTACTTCATTCATATAAAAGGCTGTTACTATGACTGAGCGAGCATCATCCAGCAATTCTTTTGGATCAATTATTGTCTCTGTTCTGTCTCTCTTGATAAAAGGTTTCGCTGATGTAATGCCAATCAGGTCAACCCCATGAGATAAGGCGTGTTTTTTTAATTGCATAGTCAATGAGTTAGTGTTCATATTGGTATCCTTGAAATAACGAGAGATATTGGATCGCCCGCAATCGTGCTGACAGATTCAGAAGTATGTTACAGCGCCCAACATTATTTTTTAAGTTTATTCTATAGTTGGAAGAATTATATGTACTTAAAAGAAAACTGTCAAACTATTGAAAGGTTGTAACAAAGGAAACAGGACACCGGATACTCACTTTCAACACTATCTAAACTTCTCTTACTATCTCTTTTTCCTCATCAATCTCAAAATCCGCAAATACAGTGGGCACATGATCTTTTAAAATCTTCAAAATTTCGATGGCTACCCTCCTGATCTCCCATTGAGATTGGGGTTTACCTCTCAGACCAATGATATGCCGCCATTCTCTGAAGTTCGCCGTCATGACAATCTGACTTTCCACGGCATTGGGCAAGACATACCTTGCATCTTCCTTTCTGACTCCTAATTTGTGTAACTTTGCATAGGCTTCTTTTGCCCTACCCATGAAATCAATAAAAATAGAATGGGCTTCCAGATTCTCCTTTACGGAATCAGGTTCAATATAGTTAAAATTGCTTTCGTCAACATACCTTTGAGATTGTTGGATAAAAGAACATAACCTGTGCCTCACCAACTGATGGGTGAATGCTCTCGATACGCCTGAAATCCTGAATGTAGCATAGGCATGTTCTAACACCGATAGATGCTGATTTTTAATCAGCATCCGTATAAAAGCCTTCTCGGTATTCTCCCTTTGCTTAGGAAATGATAGGTAGGATGTTCTTCCCGCCGTCTCTATCAGTTTTTCTGCATTGGAGGTAATAAATAGTAATTCGACTTTTGGAGTTAACATATCTCATTGCTTCCTTTCTTAGATTCCATATCCATTTTAAATGCTGTTACCATATCACGGCAAAAAATATTATTCAACCTCCTTAGGGTCCAAGGATTCAAGGGGCCAAGTGATCCCCGTATATCCCTACCCTAAAGGACGGGGCTTTTCTTTATCTTCAGATTTGAAATTGCCTTCATCCCCGGTCTGAAGCCTGGGGCTTTCGGGATTATACGGGGTAAAGGGATTGCCGAAGATATTTTAAGGAAATTGAATGTCCAGAGGGGAATCGTGGATGGGATCTGTGATATTATTGGACACCATCATCATCCCAGGGAAAAAGAGACACTCCATTTTCAAATCCTCTACGAAGCAGACTGGTTGGCCAATATGGAAGAGAATGGACTCTTTCGGTATCCAAAGAAAATAGAAGAAATCATTGGCAAAGTCTTCAATAAAGTGACTGGGAAAAAGTTGGCAAAAGAACTCTTTCAGCGAGCATAGAAGAAGATGATGAACCGAACCAGAAAGGATTTCTTTATCTTATCTATCGATCCTGTGGGCAGATGCCGCACCACCCCTTCTGAGAAAGCTGAAGACTGACACTTTCTCTGGAGTAACAAGCAGAGGTTCCATCTTTCTCATGGCTTCTCGACGCTCCATGCTGGTCTCCCAGACCTTCCAGGTATCCACATCCAACCATGTGCTGATAATTAGCCATAGTGTTGGGTCATCTACAGAGTGAAGCGTTTCGCCAGAAATGTAACCAGGTTGTTTCATAGCAATTGTTCTAATGTCGGTCAATAGATTCTCTATCTCGGTCAACTTGTCTGGCCGGCAACGTCTCTCAATAATAACTCTTATCATTTTTCTTCACCTCGCCTTCTCAAAATCTAAAATTAAGCTTTATCCAAATTACCTTTAATTTTAAGATATCAGAAAAAAAATGGTTTGTTAATGTTAAAAAAGATATTGTGAAAATTATCTTTTTTGAAGATTATCCCCCGAATTAATGTATAATAGCTTGGGTTTTGAACTCATGGCTTCATGTGAAAATCCTCATTTTTAACGACCATTTATTAGAACAAATCTTAATAGTAACTTAAATCTAATTGATAACTGAGAAAATTATATTTTTCTTGACAAAATAGGCAAAATAAATTAAAAGTTTTTGTGAATAATTTCTCATAAATAACTGTAAAAATACTTAAATAATAAGGAATAAGGAGCGAGAAGTTGATGAAAAAGAAGGATGATGTCCTGATTATCGGTGGAGGAATCGCCGGTATCACGGTGGCTTTGGAATTATCCCAATTGGGAATTCCCACCACGCTCATCGAAAGAGAATCCTTCTTGGGAGGGCTCTCCGCCTCCTTCTGTTGCAAGGCGTCGGAGTCCTGCAACAAGTGTTTCGCCTGCGTGGTGGACAAAAGGATCACGGATATCCGGCAACGGCCGGACATCTCGATCCTTACCCAGACCCAACTGGTGGATGTAAAAGGGGATTCAGGAAAATATCGTGCCTCCTTGAAAAAGGGAAAGGAAAAAGTCGATTTAGAGGTATCCGCTGTTGTCGTTGCAGCAGGGATAGACCCCTATGAAGCTTCTCAGAAGACGGAATACGGATACGGTCGTTTTAAAAACGTGATCACCGCCAAGGATCTCGACGAAATGCTTCGATATCAGGGAAAACTCTCCCGTCCCTCTGATGGAAAACTGTCGAGCAACATCGCCTTCTTTCAATGTGTGGGAAGTCGGGACGAGTCGATCGGAAACCTTTACTGCTCTCAGGTCTGCTGTGCCTATGCACTACGCCTGATCAAAGCGATTCGGCATCAGTACTCCAATGTGAGAGCCACATTTCTTTATATGGATATCCAACCGGCCGGAGCCTCTTTCCAAGCATTTTTGACTTCCTGTCGGGAGGACAAGGGAATTCGTTTCATCCGAAGTCTCCCCTCCAAGGTTTACTACTCCGCTCTTTCTGATACCCTAAGGGTGAGATTTACAGACCCTGAAATGGGTGAAGTCATAGAAGAATCTTTCGACCTGATCGTCCTCTCTGTCGGCATAGTCCTGGGGAAAGGGGCGAAAACCCTCACCGAGCTTCTCGGACTGAGTTTGACAGAGGATGGCTTCATCGCTCCTCCGCCCTCTCAAACCGGCATCTTCGTCGCCGGTGCTTGCAGTGGACCAAAGGATATCGACCGTTCGATTCTTCATGCAAAATCGACCGCCCTTCTCGTCCAGCAACATCTGAAAGGGAGGTTTTAATTGGTTCGAATCGGGATATTCATCGACGCCTTACAGGGATCCATCCCCGTTTCCTTCCGGGAGAAGATAGCCGCTCACGTACAGACACTTCCAAACATCGTCTTCTCCTCGGAGGAGGAAGATTTCACCTCTTCTGAGGGAATCAATAGAATGGCCGACCGTCTTCAAGCAGGGAGGGTGGACCGGATCGTCATCATTGGAGGAAGTCCGAAGATTTATGAAACCTCATTTCATAAATTGAAACATCGCCTTCCCCTCAACCCCTATCTCTTTGCCGTGGCCAATGTCCGGGAACAAGCTCTCTGGTCGATGGCGGATGAGGAGATGGCCTTCGAGAAGGCCAAAACGATCATTGACAAAACAATTCGCATGGTCTCAAATTCGAAACCCATCGAGGCTCAATCCCTTCCATTGAAACCCGAGGTATTAGTCCTCGGGGGTGGGATCATCGGAATATCGATCGCCCAGGCACTGGCCCGTTCAGGAATTCACGTCACCCTTTTGGAAAAAGGACCTCATCTGGGCGGAAAGGCAATGGAGCTTCGAAAGTTTTATAACCGCCCTGAAGAAGCTCAGAAATGGATGGAGGAGAGGGTTTCCGAGGTAAACAAAACACCCAATATCACCCTTTCCAC
>JBFMAE010000230.1:0-9884 GCA_040756085.1 Thermodesulfobacteriota bacterium
AGTATTTGAAATGCTTAGACCCAATTTTTTAAATTCAAAAAAGGAAAATTCAAGATGCCTCCATTTCCAACATATTGATATTGCAGCACAATAACATTCTTTGTTTCAAAAACTCAGGAAACTCCAAGTTAATAGCACCTTGACGGGCTTGATTGTAGGTGGTTCTCTGGTCCTACTGGTCATTCTGGTAAATCTTGTAAACCTGCGATCGATCTTCATCAATGCTTCGCCCGTTCTCTATGATCTGCTTACCCTTGGTCAGGGCTTAAAGAAAGGTTCCCTTCTGCTTCTTGTGATTGGAGGTCTCAGCGGCCTTTTTGGGGGTCTTTTATATCTTTCACCTCACCTCCTTCGACGTCTATGGATAATACCCTTGAGTAGCGTTCTTATAGCAGGTGTTCTGCAGGAACTACTTCGACCCACCCTAACTGCCTGGGGACCTTTGGCAGTGGTTAGCGAGTGGATCTTTACGGCGAACGGATTCTCCATCCATGGCGCCATCACATTATGTCTTTTGATCGCTTTCATCATCTTATTCTGGTCTCGCAAAGGAAAGGCTATTCAGACAGGCGTGAAGAACCTCCCTCCTGGAAGGCAACGTATATTGCGTTACACTGTATTCATTTTTCTCATCACACTCTTTCTCGCCCTTCCTCAGATTCTTGGCCTCTTTCTAAGCGAGGTCCTCACCATCGTAGGCCTTTATGTTCTTTTGGGTCTGGGATTGAATATCGTTGTCGGGTATGCCGGTCTCTTAGACCTTGGCTATGTTGCATTTTTCGCCATTGGCGCCTATACCACTGCGATCTTGACATCGCCCGAATTGGGCTTCTTCGCTTTCTCCTTCTGGACAGCTCTACCCTTTGCCATCATCATGGGGATTATTTCAGGCGTGCTGCTGGGCATCCCTGTTCTTAAGATGCGAGGGGATTATCTTGCCATTGCAACACTTGGCTTTGGAGAGATTATCCGCATTCTTGTCCTCTCGGATTTCCTGAGACCATGGCTGGGTGGAGCACAGGGTGTTGGGAAAATTCCCAAAGCGCTCATCGGTGGCTTCGAGTTCGCGACACCTCAGCAGATCTATTATCTCATCCTGGCCGGCTGTCTGCTTGTCATCTTTATCTCCTTGCGCTTAAGAGATTCTCGGCTGGGACGTGCCTGGATGGCAGTTCGGGAGGATGAGGATGTGGCCCAGGCGATGGGCATAAACCTCGTCGCTACCAAATTGCTCGCCTTTGCGACCGGTGCGGGTTTCTCTGCCTTGAGCGGTGCCATCTTTGCGAGCAAACTCAGCTCGGTCTATCCTCATAGTTTCAACGTGATGATTTCCATCAATATCGTTTGTCTGATTATCGTGGGGGGGATGGGAAGTATCCCGGGCGTGATCGTGGGAGCCGCTGCTCTTGTGGGCCTGCCGGAACTCTTGAGGGAATTTGCTGAGTATCGGCTGCTCGTTTATGGCGCTGCATTGGTAGCGATGATGCTCTTGAAACCAGAAGGCCTCTGGCCAGAGGCGGTTCATCGTCGGGAGTTACACGAAGGAGGCCTTACCGAGACCAAAACAGACTTACCGACGGCCTCAACGTCCACCGATTAGGAGGAGCTATGACCATTCTTACAGCACGCAAAGCAACGAAACGCTTCGGTGGGCTGGTCGCTGTCGACGAACTCGATTTGGAAATTAAAGAGCATAGCATTCACAGCATCATCGGCCCTAATGGTGCTGGCAAGACCACCTTTTTCAACTGCGTCACCGGCTTTTATCGGCCTGAGGAGGGAGAGATTTCCCTGAATAGTCATTCCTTGGTCGGTCTTCTGCCAGATCAGATCGTCCGCCTTGGAATTGCTCGCACCTATCAGAATATTCGCCTTTTCCCCAATCTGACGGCGATAGAGAACATCCTGGTGGGGTTGCATAGCCATTTGAAAGCGAAGTTCTTCGGTATTGTTTTGGGGTCCCCTGCGACCCAGAAGGAAGAGAAAGAAGCTGCTGAAGAGGCGAGACGACTTCTCAAATTTGTCAATTTGACTGGCAAGGGAGATTTTCTGGCTAAGAATCTTCCCTATGGTGACCAGCGACGGCTGGAAATCGCCCGCGCATTGGCTGCTCGCCCTAAACTGTTACTCCTTGATGAACCAACGGCAGGGATGAACCCAAGTGAAACTCAGGCGATGATGAACTTCATTCGTCACCTTCGTGATGAATTAAGAATCACTATCCTCCTCATTGAACACCAGATGCGGGTGGTGATGGGCATCTCTGAAACAGTGACCGTATTAGACTATGGGAAAAAAATTGCAGAAGGCACTCCGGCAGAAATTCAGAAAGATCCTAAGGTCATTGAGGCCTATCTGGGGCGGGGGAGCGCGGCTGAAGTAAGTCACTAACTAAAGGAACCAAAGGCGAACTGATTATGGCAATGCTTGAAATACAAAATATACATGCCTATTACGGAAATATTCATGCCCTCAAGGATGTTTCGCTTAACGTGGATAAAGGGGAAATTGTCACGCTCATCGGTGCGAATGGGGCAGGCAAGAGCACGACGCTCAAAACGATCAGCGGTTTATTAAGGCTAAGACAAGGGACGATCCAGCTTGAAGGTGAAGACCTGACACGCTGCCGTCCCCATGAAATTGTAGTGAAAGGAGTAGTACAGGTCCCTGAAGGAAGGCGTATCTTTGGCCGGTTAACGGTGACGGAGAATCTGGAGATGGGCGCTTTCGCCATTACTGACCGCCAGCGAATCAGTTCAAACATGGAAAGGGTCTTTACTCTCTTCCCCAGACTGAAAGAGCGCCGTCACCAAGTGGCTGGAACACTGAGTGGCGGTGAACAGCAGATGCTGGCCACGGGTCGAGCGTTGATGGCAAATCCTCGCGTCCTGTTGATGGATGAACCTTCCATGGGGTTGGCACCGGTACTCGTGGATAACATCTTTGATACCATTCGGGAATTGCATGCCACCGGTACAACCATCCTTCTCGTGGAACAGAATGCACGAATGGCACTGCAAGTCGCTAGCCGGGGCTATGTGCTTCAATCGGGTGCGGTGGTGCTAAACGATACGGTTGATAATTTGCGCCAGAACGAGATGGTACGCAAAGCCTATCTGGGCGAGATGTAAACCCCGTATATCCCCCTCTAAAGGACGGGACTTTTCTTTATCTTCAGATTTGAGATTGCCTTCATCCCCAGTCTGAAGCCTGGGGCTTTCGGGATTATACGGGGTAAACGAATGTGAAGAAGGAAACCACTGGCCCTCCAACTGGTTCGCATGATCAGATCCGTTTATAATACGAAATAGCCCGTATTTATGGAGTCCAAATTGCACCTCGAATCAGGGGTGATTGTTGAACATCAGCTTCTTCCTTCGGGGACTCATCATTGGCTTTTCAATCGCTGCACCTGTCGGACCCATCGGTGTGTTATGCATACGCCGTACATTAGCCGAAGGCCGAGCCTCGGGCCTCATCTCGGGTCTGGGAACTGCCACAACTGGTGCCATCTATGGTGGCATTGCCGGATTTGGGCTGACCTTCATTTCCAACATCTTGATCAGTTAACAAGTTTGATTTCGCCTCGTTGGCGGCGCTTTTCTCTGCTATCTGGGACTCAAGACCTTTCTGACCCGTCCTGCCGAACAAGGGGCCTCAACCAGACAAGGAAAGACGGTCAGTAAGATCGCTGAAGAGCTGTCGCTGAGTGTTAAAACGATTGATACCTATCGAGCCCGCATCCTCGAAAAGATGAAGATGAAAACCAATACTGAACTGACTCATTATGCGATAAAGAATAAACTTATTGACTGAAAAGTAAGAACAAGACAGAACGCAGTAAGCAGTGAACAGTAAATAGAGGATTATTGTTGGCAAGTATAATGTTTCTTGAAGATTGAAGCAAAAAGTGAGATAATTTAAAAAAGTGCTTTTTTTACGCACTAAGTGATAGAGCATGAAAGATTTTACAGAAAAGAGATTCTTCGAACCGCTGGAAGTGGGTCCTTACGAGAAGGAAAGGGTGCTTGGTTTCATTAAAGAAATTTTGTCTTCCAGAAACGACAAGATCATTTTTGCTTATGTTCATGGCTCTTTTATAAAATCAAAAAGCTTTAGAGACATCGATGTGGGTCTTTTTGTGGAAGGGAAGAGTACCTTCTACTTGGAGTCAGACCTTTCTGCTGAGTTGAGTGCTGCAGTAGGATTGGAAGTAGAGGTGAAGGCAATCAACGATGCCCCTATTGCCTTCCAAATGGCTGTCCTCAGGGATGGCGTTCTTCTTTTTAGTAAAAACGAGATGAAGAGGGCAGACTTTATAGAAAATGTAGGGAAGCGATATAGAGAATACAGCCATTTCAGAAATATTTTTTTGGAGATTGACGGTGTTAGATAAGGATAGAATCGCCAAGAATAAGACAGATATTTTGAGTATTCACTCACAGATTCAAGAAATGACTCGGATAGGCGAAGAAACCTTCCTCTTAGATAAGAGGAATTCACTCTCATTAAAGTATCTCTTGATTGAAGCGGTCGAGGCGATCACCGATATTTGTCAGCATATCCTTGCAAGGGTAAAGGGGGTTCCCTGCGGTGGGTATGTCGACTGTATTGTTAAGGCTGGAGAGAACGGAATAATAACTTCTGAGTTATCAAATAAACTCAGAAGACTTGCCGACTTGAGAAATAGTCTTATCCACAGATACTGGATAATAAATGACGAAGAGCTATTTTATATTTGCAAAGATAATGTAGGAGACCTCAATAATTTTACAATCCAGATTGATGATTTCATTGTCAAACAGCGTTAGCAGGAAGGATTAATTTTCAATCGAAAATTGGCAATTGAAAAACGGAAATTACAGACCTGCCTTCTACTTTCTATCATGTATCGATCGTTAAAAACTGGTAACTAATCACTTTCCCTACCTTTATAAGAAAAACCCCTACAAAAAAATCAGAATTTCACCGATTTATTTATTAATTTTAACTCGTATACTGTGGAAGCAAATGCTTGGCTTTTTGAATGAGAATTTGAGAGGGAAGGAGAACCTATGAAGGTATTCATTGTTGACGATTCGGCGGTTTTTCGAGTTAATCGATATGCTTTCAGAGTTGAAAGGCGTTGAGATCATCGGTCAAGCAGAAAGTCCGAAAGAGGCAATAGAGGGCATACGAAAGTTAAAGCCTAATGTAGTGATATTGGATATCCGAATACCTGGCGGGAATGGGATTGATGTACTGAAAGAGATCAAGAAGGATAAGCCGGCTCCAATGGTTATTATATTGACAAATTATCCCTATCCCCAATACAGGAAAAAATGTATGGATGCCGGAGCAGATTTCTTTTTCGGTAAATCAACTGAATTTGAGAGGATCCCTGAGGTACTCAAAAAGTTAATTAAGAATCCATGAATGAGAGAGGTTAAGGAATCACGGTAAGTTCTCGACTCCAATCAAAAAAAGTCTATTGGTTTCTGATCCTGATCTTCTTTCTTTTTTCTATGGCCGTCGGGACTGCGGGGTACTTTTTCTATGGACAACAGAAAAAAAGCCTCAAGCAAGAGAAGTGGGAACAACTCAATGCCATCGCTGATCTAAAGGTCAGGCAGATTGCGAACTGGCGAAAAGAGCGCATGGAGGATACGTCGATTATCCTTGAGAGTCCTTTCATTTTTTATCATGTCCAACAGTTTATGAAAAACCCGGAAGCATTTCAAGTCAGGCAGGAAATGATTGAGTGGATAGAATCTCTACAAAGGCGTTACCATTACCAAACCATATTTCTTCTTGACGCAAGAGGAGCGGTGCAATTATCGGTTATCGAAGGAAAGGAAATACTTGGGTCTTATGCAAAAACACTTGCATTGGAAGCGATGCGAAAAAAGGAAGTGATCTTTTCTGACATTCATCGAGGTGAGGCTGTTGGAGAAATCCATATTAACCTTCTTGTTCCCCTCTTCAATCCAAAAGACAAAGAGACTCTATCTGCTGGGGCTATTTTATTAAGGATTCACCCTAATCAATTCCTTTATCCCCTCATTCAATCAAGGAGGCCTTAAAGTGTGAGAAGACGAACTTGAGTTGACAGTTGAATAAAGAAGGTGGTCAAATACTTCCTGGAATGTGGGCAACAATCAAAAAACAGGAGGTAACAGACATGACCACCCAGGAAAAGCTTATCAGAAGAAAGCTCCAAACTCAGAACTCCCAACTTTCAGCTATTTTGAAAGAAGTCCTTCACCCTTTTGATGGCGCAGAACTCCCCGCACATGGTGCAGACATCCTCTTCACCAGACCTTCCCTCTTCGTGGTAGCGCCTCGCCTTCTCTGGATCGATGGAAAGTTCAATCTGTCTCTCCCAGTCGAAATTTTTTCGAGCCTTCGACATCTCGATATCTCTCTGAAGGGCTTTCTTGTTTCCTCGAGCAATGTCCGCGGCATGACCCGCTATCCTTGTGGCGATCACCCCTTCCCTGACATCCTCGACAGAGGGCAATTTCAGATGTTCTGAAGGTGTCACATAGCACAAAAAATCTGCTCCGGCTCTCCCTGCAATGGCGCCGCCAATGGCACAGGTGATGTGGTCGTATCCTGGAGAGATGTCCGTCACCAAAGGCCCTAAAACATAGAAGGGAGCACCTTTGCATAATCTCTTCTCCAAAAGCACGTTCGCTTCAATCTGATCGAGGGGCACATGGCCTGGTCCCTCGATCATCACTTGAACTCCCTCTGCCCATGCCCTTTCTGTCAATTCTCCGAGAATAATCGTTTCCTCCACCTGCGGTCGGTCGGTCGCATCTATCAAACAACCAGGCCTCAATCCATCTCCCAAGCTCAGAGTTACATCATGCCTTTTTACAATCTTTAGAAGACGGTCGTAATGTTCATAGAAGGGATTTTCTTGGCCATTATAAATCATCCATTCGATGAGGAAGGATCCACCCCGGCTGACCACCCCCATGAGCCGACGGCCTTGCCTCAGCCGCTCCACGGCACTTCGAGTCACTCCACAATGGACAGTGATGAAGTCAACGCCTTCTTCTGCCTGACGCTCAATGACCTCGAAAAGATCGTCCACCCTCATGTTGGCAAGAGCCTTTCTACGCCTGACGGCTTCAATGGCCGCCTCGTAGATGGGAACGGTTCCCACGGGGATGGGAGAATGACGAATGATCTCCTTACGGATGGCATCGATATTTCCACCCGTGCTCAGGTCCATCACCGTATCAGTCCCGGCCTGAATCGAAACCTCAAGTTTTTTCAACTCCTCCTCCAAATCGATGTGATCAGAGGAAGTGCCGAGGTTTGTATTCACCTTGATCCGGAGCCCCTCTCCAATCCCTATGGGCCGAAGTCCTTTATGATTTCGATTGGCTGGAATCACGATCCGGCCAGAAGTAATCTTTTCCCGAAGCCATTCGGGAGAGACCTCTTCTTCTTTGGAAACGATCTCCATCTCTTTCGTGACGATTCCCTTCTCTGCTTCACTCTTTTGTGTCATAACATCACCCTCTTTCTCATAACCTATCGACTTTTGCCTATAGCCGTAATGACCTTATTGACTACTTCCTGGGGATCTCTTCCCAGTACCCGGATCATGGGTTCCTTGCCGATTTCGCCTTCATCATAGATGAAATCAGGAACTCGCTTCAATTTTCTCAGAACTTCTCTTACACCCCACTCCAATGAAGAACCTTCCCTCTCTTTTACCTTCTTCGGCTCGAGTCTCCGATCAAAATGGCCGATGAGGAAACCCTTCCTCTCCAATTGTGCGACATTCTCTTTTGAATATCGGATATTCATTGCCGAACAATATTCGGGATCGAACTTCATGACGGTAAGGATGACATTAGCAATGTGCCTGGAGGCACCGAACTCCGGACTACCTAAAGTGGCTACAGAATCTTTGAACCGGACGATTCTTCCTGGAAAGGCAGCCACATCCTCTATCCCCTCAGCATAAGGGAGGGCATAGCCTAAATTGGAAGAGACTTCTGGAATGAGATGCCCCACCTTCCCCTCTTTCAATACCTCCACTGCTCTCTTTAACTCCTGGATAACTGGATACCGTTCCATCTCCCTCAGAACATAAGCTGAAGGATTGGTGGGACCTGTCCCTTTTCCAAGGTTAAAACTGGATTGGATCGCCATGGTGATAAAGATCTTTGCCTTTCTCACTGCTTCCGGGGCAGCCTCCCCTCTGGCCAGAAGCGTTGCAATCGCTGAAGCAAAGGTACAACCGGTCCCGTGGGTATTCTTTGTCTTAACTTTCGGGCTTTCAATCTCAGCAAAATTCGTCCCATCGAAGAGGATGTCGATCGCCTTTCCTTTTAAGTGGCCTCCTTTCACAACCACATTCTTTGCTCCCAATTCCCAAATCTTTACGGCAGCCTTCCTCATTCCCTCAAGAGAATTGACTTTCATTCCGGTGAGAACGGATGCCTCAAAAAGGTTTGGCGTGACCACCCATGCGAGGGGGATCAACCGCTTGATCAGTGCCCTCTGGGCATCCTTTCGAAGAAGGGGGGCTCCACTCTTGGAAACCATCACTGGATCAACCACCACCATCTCCACACCATACTGCTCAATCTTTTTAGCCACTACCTCGATGATCTTCTTGTTTGACAGCATCCCTGTCTTGATGGCATCGGCACCGATGTCGGAGAGAACAGAATCAATCTGTTTCTCCACAAAAGCGGCAGGCACTTCATGGATTGCCTGAACACCCATGGTATTCTGTGCGGTGAGGGCGGTGAGAACACTCATCCCATAACCATTCAGCAGGGTGATCGTCTTCAGGTCCGCCTGGATCCCAGCCCCGCCTCCTGAATCCGATCCGGCAATCGTCAGTATTCGCTTCACCTTTTTTCTCCTTTGTTCATCCCCCTCACCCTATCCGTTCGGCTGAACTCACGACGAAGCCCTCTCCCGCCGGGGGAGAGGGAATCCTTTCGGGAATCCAATTAAAGGTGGGGGTGAAACTAATTATTTTTTCCTCAATTCCTCTGTGATGAGGGCCGCTGCTTTTCCACCTGAAAGGAGCATCCCGCCGAAAATAGGGCCCATTCTGTATGACCCGAAGGTGGCATTGGCCGCCATGCCAGCCACATAGAGTCCGGGAAAAACCTCCCTGGTATTGGTCATTGTATCCTTCTCTGCTGCCTCTGCCCAAAGTGACTTCTCACCCACGATCTTTCCCGTCTCTGTAAAAAGCTTTACATCGTTTTTCTTTTGAAGGATTGCTACGATTTCTGTGGCATGTCCCGTAGCATCGACGACAAATTTTGAGTCAATGGTCAGGGGGTCGACATGGAGGTTCGCCATCTCCACAGCGGTCCAGTTAAGGACAAGGCCGGTGACACGATTCTCTCGAATGATTAGATCTTCAGCGCTGAGGAGATTGAAAATGGTCACTCCTGACTTCACTGTTTTGGAACAGAGGGTTGAGATGGCTTCCATAGAATCTGCCGTGTAGTAACCTTTTTCATAAGGGATGGCCCGAATCCCAAATTCGTCGAGAATCTTCTTTCCTTCTTCCTGAACAACGATCTCGTTAAACATCATCCCCCCACCCCACATTCCGCCTCCGATAGAAAGTTTTCTCTCAAAGAGGGTGACCTTAAATCCATTCCTGGCCAGATAATAGGAGCAGACCAGGCCCGAAGGACCGCCTCCAACGACAGCCACATCGACGGAGAGATTCTCTTTCAATTTCTTAAAATACCGCTCGATAATCGCCTGTGTAATGATCTTTTCATCAAGTGCCATGTTTTTCTCCTCGTATTCTCATTCCCGTGCAAACGGGACGGGAATTCAGACTCCTTCCCTGCGGAAGCAGGGAACCAATAAGAGGTAGATTCCTGCTTCCGCAGAGATTTTAA
>JBFMAE010000231.1:0-3978 GCA_040756085.1 Thermodesulfobacteriota bacterium
TTTAGTTGCAAATGATCCGCAGGTAATTCAAGAAGTTGAACCAGTTAAAAAGAGAATCCTTTCGTCAATAGAGATGCTTAAGACTTTGGAGATTTACAGGGAAGGAAGATTAAAGATCAGAACGTATGATGAGTTTATACCCTGGTGGATGTATGTACTTGATGAAGAAGAAATATTTCTTGGAATTCTCCCAAAGGGTAAATCTGGGTTGGATTCCCCTCTCTTGATAATGAAAGAGAACAAAAAACATACTACACTCTTTGATGCCTTTATGAGCACATGGGAGCGATTGTGGAGTAATGCCAAAGATGTATAAAAAAACCGTTCGCCGGTGACGGGGGATGTGGTGATTTTTGACCATAGTCCTTTTTAGATTGGCAGCAATCGAAAAGGGAGATAAGGCGATGGCTTCTGAAATTGGGATGGTTGAAAAATTAAAGGGATATTTTGAGTCAAGAGAGGATATCTATTTTGCCTTCCTTTTTGGCTCTCATGTTATGGGTAAGACGTTTCGAGAATCAGATATAGACGTAGCGATCTATTTCAAAGATGGGTATTCCTTTAATTCTATTAAGAAGATTTGGGGAGAATTGGAGGAAATCTTAGGAAAAGATCTGGATCTTGTCGTTCTTAACACTGCTCCACCTCTTATTGGATATACGGCGATAAGGGGGAAAAGTATAGCGATCAATGATTATCGCGTATATCTGGATTATATGCTCAGCGTCTCTCAAGAATCAGAGGATTTTCGAGAATTTGTTATGGATATGTGGAGGTTGAGAGAAAGGTTTAGAGTAAGGAGCCTGAAAAAATGACCCCGTTGAACGAAATTCAGAAGATAAGTATAGCAAAAAGGATTGACTTCATAGAGCTGGAGCTTAAAGACTTGGAAGAATATGAAGATTTAGACTTAGATACCTATTCTCGAAATAGGAAAGTTAGAAGGGATGTTGAGAGGATTTCCGAAGATATCGCAAATGCTACGATTGATATTGGCAAGATTCTTCTTGCTGGGGAAGATGTGGAGTTGCCTGAAACTTACAGAGACATCTTCAAAAAACTATTACAAATCAAAATCGTAAGTGCTGAACTCGCTGAAAGTCTCTCAAACTTGGTCAGATTGAGAAATATTTTGGCCCACCAGTACCTGGATATTAAATGGGAGATGATAAAAGACTTTATAATCCATGGTAGAAATGATATTAAGGTTTTTTTGACCATCGTAAAACAACTGATCAATAAAATTTAGGAATCGGTGACAGCGGATGTGGTGATTTTTGACCACAGCCTTTTTTAGAATGATGCCACTTCTTAAAGATATTCTAACATTGAAGAGCCTGTTTTCTGCCTTCCAACGAGTTAAAGAAAACCGTGGTTGTGCGGGGGTGGATGGAGTAACCATTGAGGAATTTGAGAGTGATCTGGAGGAGAATCTCATTAAATTGAGAAATGAGATTTTAGACCAGACTTATCACCCACTTCCTTTACTAAAAATTCTTGTGGATAAAGGAAATGGTGAGGCGAGACCATTATTGATCCCGACGATAAAGGATAGAGTTGCGCAGTCAGCAACCCTTGAAGTCATCGAACCCATCTTTGAATCAGAGTTTGAGCATTGTAGTTTTGCCTATCGCAAGGGTCGTTCTGTAAAACAGGCTGTTTATCAGATCAAGGAGTACCATGAAAAGGGCTATACCTGGGTTGTCGATGCCGATATTGACGCATACTTTGACAGCATCGATCACGATCTTCTCTTTGGTAAGGTTAAGGGGATTGTAAAAGATCCCGTCGTGCTTAGACTAATAGAAATGTGGGTAAAAGCAGAGGTCTGGGACGGGGAGGCTATGACCCAGCTTGCGAAGGGAATCCCACAGGGCTCTGTAATTTCGCCCATGCTGGCAAACCTCTTTTTGGACCAACTTGACGAGGAACTTTTAAATCAGGGATTGAAGCTCGTCAGGTTTGCCGATGACTTTATCATTCTTTGTAAAACGCCTGAGAAAGCCAAAGAGGCTTTGGAGATTACAGACAAGATTTTGGATAAACTCTCATTAGAATTGGATGAGGCTGATATTGTGAGTTTTGACCAGGGCTTTAAGTATCTTGGAGTCTATTTTGTCAGGAGTATGATCTTTACTCCTTACGACAAGCCCAAAAGGGAGAGAAGGGTTCTTTATTTTCCACCTCCTTTGGATCTATCTTCATATCTTTCCAGAAAGAGTAGGCAAGGCTGAGATGGCTAACCTTTATTTGACGGAGCAAGGTTCTCTTTTAAGGAAAAAAGGGGATAGACTCATCGTGGAAAAGGACGATCAATGTCTCCTCGACGTGGAATGTCACAAAATCGGTGCAGTCCTGATATTTGGCAATGTTCAGTTCACCACTCAGGCAGTGCATGAATTATTTCAACATGGGATAGAACTCGCTATTCTAACAAGGACAGGGAGACTCATCGGCCAGATTACTTCTCCTATGACAAAGAATATTGAACTCAGAGTGGAGCAGTTCAAAAGGTATGGTGATGATGCCTTTAAGCTCACCCTTTCAAAAAACATTGTTAAAGGAAAAATCAGAAATTCTCTTCAGGTTCTTCGATCATTTTCCTATAACCACCCAGAGGCGGATTTGAAAGAGGAAATGGAAGGTTTGGAGAGGGCGGAGAGCGGGGTTTTGCAGGAGGATACACTTGAAGGGCTGAATGGTGTGGAGGGTATGGCTGCGCGCTTCTACTTCAAAGGATTTGGGAAGATGATACTTGGAGATTTTGTATTTGATGGAAGAAGAAAATATCCTGCACCAGACCCGGTTAATGCACTCCTTTCACTCGGATATACAATGGTTTTTAACGAGATCTCATCCCTTCTGGACGGGATGGGATTTGATCCATACTTGGGTTATTACCATAAAATTGATTATGGAAGGCCTTCTTTAGCCTCAGACCTCCTGGAGGAATTCAGAGCCCCTGTAGCAGATCGTATGACACTGAGACTTATCAATAATCGAATAGTGAAAGCAGACGATTTTTACAACAATCCAAAAGGCGAAGGAGTGTATCTTAAAAGAGATGCGATGAAAAAGTATTTTGCAGAGTATGAGGATTTTATCAACCAAGAGTTCACTCATCCTTTAACAAAAGAGAATACTTCTTTAAGAAAATGTTTTAGGATTCAAATAGAAAATCTGGCATCATGTATAAAGGGAGAAAAGGAGTATTTGCCTTTTTGCCTGGAAATATAGCGATGAACGATGGACCGTAAACAATGAACGATGAACAATAAAGAATGAACTATGAACAGTGAAAGAAATGACAACAGACGAAAATAAAAGAAAATCGCTTTTTCGTTTCAGACAATGGCCAGTTTATCGGGCGGCCAAGTCTTTTAGAAAAAGGATTAGAGAGCTTGCAAAGAAATTACCTAAGAGTGAAAAGTATCTATTGATAGATCAGCTTTCACGGGCAGCAGATTCGATTTGTTTGAACATAGCAGAAGGTTCTAACAGACTTTCAGACATTGAATTGAGCAAATATCTGAATACCTCTGAAACCTCGTTGGAAGAAGTAGTCTGTTGTTTAGACTTAATTTTGGATGATGATCACATTACGAAGGGGGAGTTTGACGAATATCTCAGAGAGGCCGAGGAACTAGGAGCACAACTGGTTGCATTCGGAAAGAAGGTACGAAAGGAGGGGACTCGTCTTTGATGTTCATAGTTAATCGTCATTTTAGGGTTCGTAGTTTACGGTTCATTGTTTATCTTTGATGGTTTATTGTCTAAAGTTCAAAGTTCATTGTCGTTTTGAGGTTCATAGTTTAACGTTCATCGTCCATAGTTCATCGTATTGTATATGTTCTACGTAGTATCATACGATATACCAGATGATCAAAGGAGGATAAAGATCGCTAAGATATTGGAGGATTTTGGCGATCGAGTTCAGTATAGCGTCTTTGAATGTTTGCTTGAACAAGATCTCCTTGA
>JBFMAE010000232.1:0-11107 GCA_040756085.1 Thermodesulfobacteriota bacterium
GGAAAGATGAAAGAGGAAAAATGAAAGACTAAAGAAAAAAGAGGAAAGGAGAAAAGAGAAAGATGAAAAAAGAAGGGAATGAAGAATATCTGGAGTTTGAGAAATTAGAAGTTTGGCGTCGGGCGGTTTCCTTTGCAGATATGGTGATTGATCTAACGGAGAATTTGAATATAAAAAGGAAGCACTATCGACTTATTGAACAATTAGAGGCTGCCAGTACCAGCATATCGATGAATATCGCAGAAGGAAAAGGGCGAAATTCAACAAAAGAGTTTGTCCAATTTTTGTATTATTCCAGGGGATCTCTTTTTGAAGTGGCCACGCTTCTTTTAATTTTTAGGCAAAGGGGATGGATAGGCCCAGATTCTCATCTGAAGATAAAAAAAGAAGCAATTGAAATCTCAAAGATGCTGGTTGGGTTGATAAAATATCTATCAGAAAAAAGAAAAAAGGAAAAAGAGAAAAGATAAAAGAGAAAAGGAGAAAGGAAATCTCTTTAATTTTTAGGCTTTAATCTCTAAACTTTTGTCTTTATACTTTAGCCTTTAAACTTTAATCTTTTTACTTTAATCTCAAAAACGAGAGGTTTTTGCCATGATCATCAGCAGGACTCCATACCGGATCTCCTTTTTTGGAGGTGGAACAGATTATCCCATTTGGTATAAAGAGTATGGCGGTGCGGTTCTGGGAACGACGATTGACAAGTACTGCTATATCAGTTGTCGGTATCTACCGCCTTTCTTTGAACATAAACACAGAATCGTCTATTCAAAGATAGAGAGCGTAAGAGATATATCTGAAATCGCCCATCCTGCCGTAAGGGCGGTTCTGGATTACTTGAAGATTGAAGAAGGGGTAGAGATACATCATGATGGAGACCTACCTGCAAGGACTGGCATTGGCTCCAGTTCCTCATTTACTGTAGGAATCTTACACGGCCTATATGCCTTGAAAGGCATAATGCCGACTAAGAGACAATTGGCCACTGAAGCAACTTACATTGAAAGGGAAATACTTAAAGAGCATGTGGGTTCCCAAGACCAGATACTCGCTGCGGTTGGTGGTTTTAATAAAATAACTTTTGATAGCAATGATGATTTTCAGGTGACACCCATCACCATTAGCCACGAACGAGTTCATCTGTTAGAAGATCATCTATTGCTCTATTTCACTGGTTTTTCAAGGTATGCCTCTGAGGTGGCGAAGGTGCAGATTGAGAACACTGGAAGTAAGAAAAGTGAACTTTCCAGACTCCAGAAAATGGTAGATGCGGCGATTTCAATCCTGAACAGCAACACCTCTATCATAGAATTTGGTAAGATGTTGCACGAAGCATGGAAGATCAAACGGAGTCTAAGTGAAAAGGTGTCAACTTCCCAAATTGATGAAATATATGAAGCGGCAAGGGATGCGGGTGCAGTAGGCGGAAAGTTGTTGGGTGCCGGAGGAGGTGGGTTTATCCTCCTGTTTGTAAAACCTGAAGATCAGCCTTCCATGAAGGAGAGATTCAAGAAGCTTCTCCATGTCCCTTTCCGATTTGAGACCCAGGGAAGCCAGATTGTGGTCTACGAACCGGACTTTACCCCTAATTACCATACAGAGAAATGAGACATATACCTTCTTGTAGCAAAAAGGGGGGTGGGCATGCTTCCAATCCTTTACAATTGCGGATCGTTTCTATACATTATGGGAAATATTCGTTGTCACCTGGGGTGATCTTTGAAGTATGCTTGAATCCATAGTAGCAAACATTAAAAAGGTGCCGCTGTAAAGGCTTCCCAGCATACCCACCCCCCTTTCATATAGGGTTTATGCAGCAAAAAGATACACTCCTACAAAGGACGGATGTAGCAATACTTTGCGGCGGATTGGGGACAAGGTTAAGAGGAGTTCTTGATGATCGTCCCAAACCCATGGCGGAGATTGAAGGAAGACCTTTTCTGGATATTCTCATCGACCACATTGCAAAGTATGGAGCTACTCATTTTATCCTCTGTACGGGATATAAGGGGAATTTTGTTAAAAGGTATTATGAGAGAAAGGAAGGAAAATTAAAATTTATCATCTCTGAAGAGAAAAAAACCCTTGGGACGGCAGGAGCAATCAAACATGCAGAGTTATTTATAGGAAGTAATCCATTTCTGGTTTTAAATGGTGACTCCTTTTGCGAAGTGGATATGAAGGACTTCTTTCGTTTTCATACGGAAAAAAAAGCCTTCCTCTCCGTTGCCGTCACCCCTGTTGAAGATTCTAAAGATTATGGAGTGATCCAATTAGACCGGGATCAGAAGATCACTCATTTCAGTGAGAAAAAAATGGCAGGAGGCTCTGGACTGATTAATGCGGGAGTGTATTTTTTTAGCAGGAAGGTGCTCAAAGAAATTCCCTCAGGGAAAAAACAATCATTAGAATACGATCTCATTCCCAAAATATTGAATAAGGGTGTGTATGGATATAAGACGGATAGTCCACTCCTCGACATCGGTACGGCCGAAAGGTTGCAGAAAGCGAGAGACTATTTCAAAGGGTCAATACGTGATAAACAGAGCAGACATTCTTCTCATTAAACCTGGAAGCCAGAGAGAATTATACGGAAGTCTGAGCGATGATTATCTAACCGGCATCGAGCCACCCCTCTGGGCCGGCCTCATGGCGACCTTCCTCAGAATGAAAGGCAATAGAGTTGAAATAATTGATGTAGAGGCCGAGAAACTGAGCCTTACAAAGGTTGGTGAAATAATATCCGAAGTGTACCCTCGCATTGTAGGAATCATTGTCTCGGGCACCAATCCTTCGGCTTCAACGATGAATATGATTGGAGCAAGAATGGTCCTTAAAGAGATATCCGGGAGGGGATTAAAAGTCAAGACGCTCCTGGCCGGCCTTCATCCCAGTGCCTTGCCAAAAAGAACCATGGAAGAAGAGCCAACAGACTTTGTCTGCGAGGGAGAAGGGTTTTACACCCTATTTGAACTAATTGAAACCTTGAAACGAGATGACGAAAAAGGGGTGGAAAGGATCAGGGGGCTCTGGTATCGAAAAGATGGAGAGATCATTGGAAACGAGAGGGCACCTCTCATTGCACACCTTGACGAAGAACTTCCTTATGTTTCCTGGGATTTACTTCCCATGAACCGATATAGGGCTCATAACTGGCACTGTTTTCAAGAACCAGGGCAGAAAAGGGAGCCTTACGCAGTCATTTACACGAGCCTCGGCTGTCCATTCCATTGCCATTTCTGTTGTATCAATGCCATCTTCGGAAAACCTGGCATCAGGTATAGAAGCCCGGAAAAGGTCGTCCAAGAAATTGATCTCTTAGTAAACAACTATGGAGTCAAAAATATAAAGTTCATTGACGAGATGTTTGTACTGAAGGAAGAACATGTTTTAAAGATCTGTGACCTGCTCATTGAACGTGGTTATCCACTAAATATCTGGGCTTATGCAAGGATCAATACAGTGAATGAAAGATTGCTCCGGAAGCTTAAAGAAGCAGGGTTCACATGGCTTGCTTACGGAATTGAGTCTGGAAATAACAGGGTCTTGAAGAGCGTCACAAAAGGCATCACTGTAAAAAAGATACAAGAGGTCGTAAAACTGACAAAGGAAATAGGAATAAATGTGATCGGTAATTACATTGTCGGCCTTCCAGAGGATGACTTGAGCTCCATGAAGGATACCCTTGATCTGGCAATGGAATTGAACTGTGAGTTTATGAACCTTTACTGTGCTACGGCCTACCCCGGCAGTGCTCTCTATGACCAGGCGGTGAGGGAGGGATGGAAGTTGCCTGAAACCTGGGCAGGCTATTCCCCTTATTCTTATGAACATTTACCTCTTCCTACCAAATATCTGACAAGCGCTGAGGTTTTGAGGTTCCGCGATGAAGCCTATGTGAAGTATTATAGCAACGAAAGATATCAGAGGATGATCAGGGAGAAATTTGGGGAAGTAGTCCTTGGAGGGATTGTAGAGGGATTGACGAAAAGGTTAAAGAGAAAGTATTTAGAAGAAACTCAATCTTAATAATGATGGAGACAAAAATCGTATGAGAATTCCCTTTGGGACGGTAGCTATTTCTGAAAGAACGAAGACTCTCATTATTGAGGCTTTGAATTCAAATAGGGTTTCAAGTGGCAGGTTGGTAAGAGAATTTGAGAAAAAGTTTGCCGAGCTTGTAGGGACAAAGGAGGCTGTGGCCGTAAGCAGTGGTACGGATGCGGATGCCTTAGCCCTTGCCGTTTTATATGATTTCGGTGCAAATAGGGGGGATGAGGTGATCTTGCCTGCATTGTCTTTTGTTGCTACCGGTAATTCGGTCCTACAAGCTGGGTTTACGCCCGTCTTCGTAGATATCGATCGAAGGACATTAAATATCGATCCAGATGAAATCGAGGAAAGGATTAAAGAAAAGACCAGGGCCATCATGCCTGTACACCTTATGGGAAAACCAGCGGATATGGATCAGATTATGGAGATCGCTAAGAAATACAATCTCTATGTTATTGAAGATGCGGCTGAGGCACATGGGGCAGTCTATAAGGGAAAAAACATAGGAACCATTGGAGATATGGCCGCCTACAGCACTTATGTGGCTCATATCATCACAACCATCGAAGGAGGGATTGTGGTCACGGATAGGTCTGACTTTGCCGAGATCCTGAGATCCCTCAGATCACACGGAAGGGCCTGTAAGTGTGAAAGTTGTGTGTTGAATATCAGTTCTGGCTATTGCCCTAAGAGATTCCAGTCTGAAGATGGGATGGATATCCGATTTCAGTTTGAAAGGATAGGGTTTTCATCTAAAATGAATGAAATAGAGGCGGCGGTAGGTTTAGGAAACATTGAGGTCTTTGATGAAATATTTAGAAAGAAGCGGAAAAACCTCCTCACCATGATAGATAGATTTGAGATGTTCGAAGCATATCTTTATACCATTACCGAAGAACCCTATGAGCGGATTGGTCCCCATGCATTTCCCATCATTGTAAGAGAGGATGCTCCCTTTACGCGCGATCAGCTTGTCGACTTTATGGAAAAACAGGGCATCGATACAAGAAGCCTCTTTCTTTCCATGCCGACTCAGTGTCCAGGCTTTGGTTTTTTAAACTATAAAGTGGGCGAATTCCCGAACGCCGAATATATAGGAAATAGTGGACTCCACATAGGGATACATCAGGATATAAGTGAAGAAAAAATTGATTATATCATGGATACAGTGACTGACTTTTTGGAAAAGCATACATAGACCAATAAGGATTTTGAGATGGAACAGAATGCCAGGATTTATGTAGCAGGTCATACGGGACTTATTGGTTCGGCAATGGTTAGAAAACTCCGCTCCTTTGGCTATTCCAATATTCTTACAAAAACCCATAAGGAGATGGATTTAATTCAGAATGAAAAGGTTAAAGAGTTTTTTGAAAAAGAGAATCCCCAATATGTGTTCCTCGCTGCAGCCAAGGTGGGTGGAATCTACGCCAATAACACTTACCCTGCAGATTTTGTCTACGAAAATCTCATGATTCAGACGAATGTGATCGACCTATCCTATAGATATGGCGTTAAAAAACTTCTTTTTCTTGTCAGCTCATGTGTTTATCCAAAGATGTGCCAACAACCGATGAAAGAGGAATACCTCATGACCGGCCCTCTTGAGCCGACCAATGAGCCTTTTGGGATTGCAAAACTTGCAGGGATGAAGATGTGCCAGGCCTATAACAGACAGTATGGGACAAACTTTATATCAGCCATTCCTGCAAATGTTTATGGGATCAATGACCATTTCGATGAAGAAGGTCATGTGGTGGCATCACTCATCAAAAAGTTTCATGAGGCAAAGGTAAAAGGAGAAGAATATGTCACCATTTGGGGGACTGGTAGACCGAAAAGGGAATTTTTATATGCAGACGACCTCGCCAAGGCCTGTATTTTTCTAATGGATCATTATCAAGAAAATGAACCAATCAACGTCGGAACGGGAGTGGGGACGTCCGTATCGGAACTGGCGGAATTGATGAAAGATGTAGCGGAATTTAAAGGATCTATCCATTACGATCATACAAAACCCGATGGAAATCCGGTGAGGCTTCTTGATATCGAAAAAATAAAAGCCTTAGGATGGTCTGCAAAAGTCCCCCTTGAGGAAGGATTGAGAGCCACTTACCAATGGTATCAAATGAATTTATAGTAGATGATATTTTAAGGTTCTTCTGATCTCGCTTCGGAGAGAGCAAAGGCCGTTAAACTTTATAGAAGAAGGATCTCCTTTAAAACTTTAAAGATTGACTTTTGAGAAAATAAACGATAAGGTGCCTTCAACAAAAATGGAGATATGATTTTGGAAAGGAAATTGGACAAGTTTGATGAAAACCTTAAAAGTATTACTGATCGAATTTATCGAATAATGGATAGGCTCATCATTGAATATTCTTCTCTTTATGAGAAAATTTTGAGAGTTGAGAAAAAGTTGGAAGAATTAGAGAAAAAGTTAGGATGAAAAGGCTTTGTTTCACTAAAAGGGAAGATAAATTTTACCGCTAAGAATAAGGAGGGCGATTTTGGAAAGGAAGAAGGAACAAAAAGCGAAGGCGGGATTAAGCAGAAAAGACATTTCTGAGGTCCTAAGAGAGTTTTATAAAGAGAATCTCGAACCAAAGTATCAGCAAATCGATAAACGATTTGAGCAAATCGATGCAAGGCTGGAAAAACAAGACACTCGTTTTGATCAGATTGACAGGCACCTCATACGAATAGATGCCAGGCTGGAAGAACACGATGCTCGCTCTGAGAGAATTGAAAAGAAATTGGAGGAACATGACGAGAAGTTTAGGGATATTTTTTCGCATTTTGATGAGATTTACAAAAGATTCGAAAGACTCGAAACAGAGTATTATGCCATTTCTTCTGCCATTGACAGGATGGAGAAAAACTTAGAGAGAATAGAGAAAAAGTTAGATGTTGAGATCTCAACGAGGGAATTTCTCGAAAAAGAGGTCTCTGATTTGAAAGGAAGAGTTCAAATTCTTTATAATCGGGTTGAGGAAATTGAAAGTCAGCTTAAAGGGGTCACCTAATTTTAAATTATCAGAAAGTTTCTCTACCCAAGCCATTTTCCTTCACCTCCCTGCATTATGGGTTCCTCTAAAAATGTCATCTCTGCGAAAGCAGGAATCCAGAAAGTTTTGAAATCACTGGACTCCCGCCTGCGCGGGAGTGACGAACTGAGGATTATTAGAGGTTCCCTTATGAATTACAACTTTTACCCGCTCGATAGGGAGAAGATCCATAAATATTATGAAAAATAAACAAAAAATCTTGGTAATCATTCCGGCCTACAATGAGGAGGAGTCTGTAGGAAAAGTGGTAGAGGATGTTAAACGCCATCTTTTCCAGGCCGATATCCTGGTGGTGAATGATGGGTCTACGGATTTCACTTCAGAAAGAGCAAAGGCCTGCGGGGCTATCGTTCTGGATCTTCCTTTTAATTTGGGAATCGGAGGAGCCATGCAGGCAGGTTACCAATATGCCTATGAGAAAGGCTACGATATTGCGATACAAGTGGATGGCGATGGTCAACATGATCCGAAAGAGATTGGGAAAATTCTGAAGGCATTGGAAGAAAAGCAGATCGATATGGCCATTGGTTCGCGGTTTATTGGAGATTCGGGATATAAAGCTTCGACGATGAGAAGGGTAGGGATTTCAATCCTCTCTCGAGTGATTTCAATGATTGTGAGACAGAAAATCACAGACCCCACCTCTGGATTTAGGGCAGCGAATCGAAAGGCGATTCAATTATTTGTATTGGATTACCCACAGGATTATCCGGAGCCAGAGGCATTGGTCTTACTCCATCGATGTGGTTTAAAGATGGGAGAAGTTTCGGTCGGGATGAGTGGGAGATATTCTGGGGAGTCTTCGATTACGAAGATCAGATCTATCTATTATATGGTAAAGGTCTTAGTGGCAATTTTTGTAGATTGTTTTAAAAAGAAACCCTTCTTGAGATAGGAGGATGAAAGATGCTAATAAAGATACAAATAATTATTGGAATGCTCAGTATCATTCTTCTTTTTCTCACCTTTGAACTGATCAGGAAGAAGAGGCTTCGGGAAGAATATGCCATCCTCTGGCTTTTTACTGGAGTAGCGGTCTTGGTGTTTAGTCTATGGCCTGAGTTTTTCCTCTCCCAGTTTTTTGTTAAAATGACTGGTATATTCTATTTGTCCGCAGTGGTTTTAATCGCCTTTTTCTTTCTGCTCCTCATCGTCCTCCATTTCTCAGTTGTGATTTCCAAGTTAACAGGTCAAAATAAAGACCTCGCCCAACGGTATGCCCTATTGGAGTTAGAGTTTAATAAATTTAGAAGGGATTACCTTTCTCGTGATATGAGTGCCTCGTAAAAAGACGGATTGCCTACGAGGACGCCCAAGGAAAATAGTTTTCTAAAATCTCCCCTCCCCTTTCTAAAGGAGGAAGGGGGGATTTGAGGAGGGATGGTGGTGTTAAAAAGAAGACAATTTAAAGAAAGGATTGGAACTGGAGGAGATGGCAAGTGTTTTAGTGACAGGCGGGGCTGGGTTCATCGGGTCGAACCTGACGGAGGCTCTGCTCAAGAAGGGTCATTCGGTTCGGGTTCTCGATAATTTCTTAACAGGGAAGAGAGAGAACCTGGTATTTGATCAAGCATTTCCTTCACTCGAGGTGATCGATGGAGATATCCGTGACCTGAGCACCTGTCAAAAGGCGATGAAGGACATCGAATATGTGTTTCACCAGGCAGCCCTTCCATCTGTGCAACGGTCCGTAGAAGATCCCCTTACCTCCAATTCAGTGAATGTGGAGGGGACTTTAAATATTCTTCTTGCAGCGAGGGAGGAAGGGGTAAAAAGGGTCATCTATGCCTCCTCCTCCTCGGTCTATGGTGACACCCCCACCTTACCGAAGAGGGAGGAGATGCCCCCCCATCCCCTCTCCCCCTATGCCCTGCAGAAATATATTGGAGAGCAATACAGCCAGCTCTTTTTTCAACTCTACGGCCTTGAAACAGTCTCACTCAGATATTTCAATATTTTTGGTCCCAAACAGGATCCAGCCTCTATCTACTCTGCAGTCATCCCGAGGTTTATCGATGCACTCCTCGATGGTCGTTCTCCGATCGTTTTTGGCGATGGGGAACAGTCCCGGGATTTCACCTATATTGATAATGTGGTGGAGGCCAATCTGCTGGCCATGTCGGCAGAACACCTCCATGGAGAATGGATTAATATCGCATCTGGGAAAAGGATCTCATTGAACCAGTTACTGGATATCCTCAAAGATATTCTCAGGTCAAAGGTATCCCCCGTCTATGGAGAAGCCCGGAAAGGAGATGTCCGGCATTCTCTGGCAGATATCCACAAGGGAAAAGAAATTTTAAATTACGAGCCAACAGTTGGAGTTGAGGTGGGGCTGGAAAAGACCGTTGAATTTTTTAAGAGGAAGTTGCGTGAAAGCGAAAGAAAGGGGAGGAATTGAATTAGATGAAGGGACAGCCGACACTTAAAAAAATAGTGGATAAGTTTCCGAGGGTAAAGATTTTAGTCATCGGTGATGTCATGATGGATCGATTCATTTGGGGGAAGGTTTCCCGAATATCGCCAGAAGCTCCTGTCCCTGTGGTGTTGGTGGATAATGATGATAGATCTGAAACTTTTCGCCTTGGAGGGGCTGCCAATGTAGCGAACAATATTCATTCGCTGGGAGGAAAGGTTTTGCTTTGTAGTATCGTGGGCAATGATGAGATGGGTAAGAAAATCAGAGGACAACTAACTGAGAAAGGAATTGAATATAAGATATTCACTGAAGAAGGGAGGCAAACCTCCGTAAAGACCCGGATTTTTGCCAACCGGCAGCAAGTGGTCCGAATCGACCGTGAAACGATTGACCATCCAAAGATCTCCATTCTGCATGATCTTTCAAACTTTATAATGGAGAAAATAGAAGATTTCGACGGAATCGTTATTTCCGATTATGGAAAAGGTCTTTTGACCGGGACATTGATTCGGGCAATCATTCTAAAAGCGAGGAGGTCGAGAAAGCTTATTATGGTTGACCCGAAGCTAAGAAATTTTAAATTTTACAAGGGAGCGACAGTGGTGACTCCCAATACTAAGGAGGCGAGTGAGGCATCGAGAGTTCCTATTGTAGATGGATCATCAATAGAGAAGATAGGAGATAAGTTATTAAAAGAACTGAAATGCAAAGCTTTAGTCATCACTCGGGGTGAAGAGGGAATGGCCATCTTTGAACCCCGTCGGAAGTCTATCTTTGTCCGTACTGAAGTGAGGGAGGTTTACGACGTGACTGGCGCAGGAGATACAGTGATTGGGACGTTGGCCCTTGCTTTGGGAACAGGGACCCATGTTAGTGTGAAGGAGGCTGCAAAGTTAGCAAACTATGCAGCAGGGATTGTGGTTGGAAAGATGGGGACAGCAACCGCCACCCGAGAAGACCTAATTGAAGCAATAAAGAAAGAAACTTAATACAAACGCACAAATATTTTTTACATTCTGATCTATTTCTCCTCCCCAGTACCTGCCTGCCAGTAGGCAGGGGGAGAGGGAGAGGGTTAGGAACAGAAAGGCCCTACCTCAGAATTTAGGATAGGGCCTTTTATTTAAACGACTATGTTTCGAGAACGAAAATAACCTCCATTCTCACCCGGTATTCAATAACCTTTGAGTTTTCCACTGCCACCCTCATTTCAACAACACGCAATCCGGTGATGCCCCTCAAGGTTTTGGTTGCCCTTGCAAAGCCAATCTTCACGGCATCTTCGAAACCCTTAGGAGAACCTGCAATAATTTCTGTTACTCTTGCTACTCTAGGCTCTGTCATGCTTATCACCTCCTTCAATTAAATTGAATTTTAGTTTTAGTAGTTTATACGAAGATCATAAGAAATGTCAATCAGAAAAATAGGCACGAGAAAAATCATTGCTGTCCAAATTAACTCGGATTCGTGTGGAGCTGATTTGATTTCATTGAATTTCTGGATTGATATCTGCGAATTTCAAAACCAGGTTCACCACGGAGACACTGAGGGCACAGAGGCGAGTTGC
>JBFMAE010000233.1:0-11985 GCA_040756085.1 Thermodesulfobacteriota bacterium
AGGGATGAATTAAGGTTGATCGATAGCTTTAAGTTCTTCATGATTGAAACTTAATTGTCGGTTCAAAAATGAAATTCAATAACCCCAAACCCCACTATAGCTGAATTTTTTCACAGCTTAAGGGGGGATGAAGGGGGGTTATTTTTCAGACGGATCAAACCTGATCTTTAATGATCTTGGGAGAAATAAAGATCAGCAGGTCTTTCCTTTTGTCCTCCTTTGCCTCTCTTTTAAATAACCATCCCAATAAAGGGATTTTACTAAATAACGGAACTCCCTCCGTTCCATCACTCTTCTCTATTGAATAAACTCCGGCAATAACAACCACGCCATTATCTTTGACCAGAACCTCTGTGATGGCCTCCTTCTTGTCAATACTTGGTACCCCATCAACAGTAATGCTGGTATCGGGGGCGTCCTTCTTCGCTTTTATGCTCATCTTGATGTTCCCATCGTTCGTCACATGGGGCGTCACTGTCAATTTCAAATTGGCATCGATGAAATCTGTGGTGACGGTCCCTTCGGTTGTCAACTTTCGATAAGGGATCCTCAGCCCCTGTTCGATCGATGCCTCCTTATTATCCAGCGTGGCGATCTTCGGACTGGAAATAATCTTCACATCTCCTTTATTCTCATGGGCTGAGATGGCAAGATCTAATTGTTGTATTGTCCCGCGACTGAAAAGAAATTCAATGATACCCACCGTTCCTGACGTCCCAGCCACACCTGCTCGAGCAACCGCAGGGAGATTGATAACTTCTCTTGTAGCAGTCCCCAGAGTAGTCGCTGATATTCCTCCGCCGGCAGTGGCTTTTCCTCCTCCAATTTCAAAACCCCATTTTACGCCCAGCTCCGTTTGAAATGTCAAGCTGGCCTCAACAATCCTTGCTTCAATCAGGACCTGTGGGGTTTTCGTATCCAAGGATTTCACCAAATTTTTTACCCCTGCAATGTTTCGAGGGATATCTTTAACAATCAAGATATTTGTTCTCTCATCGACTTTGACGTCCCCGCGATCGCTTAGGACACTTTTTACTTGGGGCATGATTTCTTTCCCTGTTGCGTAGTTAATCGGAATAAGCTCGGTCACTAAATCCTCTAACCTCTCTTTAGCCCTTCTGGCTTCCAATTCTGCCTGAATCTCTCTCTTCAGGGTGTCGAGAGGGGCGACCCGTACCACATTCCCTACCCGGCTCATCCCGAGGGATCTGGCCTGCAAGATGACATCCAAAGCCTGGTCCCAGGGAACATCCACCAATCTCATGGTGATTTTTCCTGTCACATCATCCCCTGCGATGATATTCAAATTGCTCACCTCTGCAATCAGTCGAAGGATATTTTTAATATCGGCATCTTTAAAATCGAGGGATAATCTTTTTCCTGTATAAGCCTTTTCTGGAAGTCCTTCTTCAGGGACCTTTTTCACTTCTTCCACTTTCTTTGTCACGGGTGGTTGGGGAATGGGTTTCTCTTCAACGGGGGGTAGGACTTTCTCCTCTTTTTTCAATTCGGTCTTGGGTTTTTCCTCTTCTTTTATTACTTCTTTTACTTCTTCCTTTTTGGCCTCTACCACAACCTCCTCTTTCTTGGGTACCGGAGGGACTTCTATCTTGGCCTCAATCTTTTTGGGTCTTTCTATGTCGATAAAAAGAACCTTTCCCTCCTGGGTGGCTTCAAAAGGCATCTCTTCTCTTAACTTAATCAATAACCGGACATCGTTCGTTTTACCGGTTTTAATATTCTGGATCTGGATATAATTGACAGCGCTCTCGAACTCACTCGTATCCAATCCCCTTTGAAGATGTTTGGGAGCAAATGCATTTTTTATATCCACTGCAATCACATTTGTTGAAATCATGGAAGATTCAAATTTGGGCTCCTCTGTGAAAGCGACCATGACCCTTGATTTATTATCCATCTGTTTAAAATTGATTTCCCTCAAAATGCTCGTTTTAACTTTTGCCGAAGGAGCTTTTGCCAGCGCTGGAGTAGATATACCCTTCTTGGGTTTTTCTTCTAATAAAATTTGGGGCTCAGAAGGCTGAGGGACATTTCCGATGGAAACGATCAATTTATCGTCGATCCGATTGATTTGGTACGGAGGGAGTTGGGGTTTTAAAGAATCGAAAACGAGTCTCAGTTTATCCGGATGATGGCCAATGCGGACTTCTTTGAGGAATGGATTCTTAATTTTGATCGATTTTTTCGGGTATCGAGTATTTACCTCCCAAAGATCCAACACTAACCGGGTAGGAGAATCCAATTTGAAGGAGTTATAATTTTCAAGTTTCCCATCGGCAATGATATTGAAAACAATGAAATCCTTTTTCTCTTCTAATGAAAAATTGACAATCTCTTTTGCCTTTTTCACCGTTTCTGGGGCAGGAGTGGCTACTACCGGCTGGGCAGAAGGGGGTTCTTCTTTTTTCGATTCCACCGGAATTGCTTCGGTTTCCTTCTCTTTTACTGTTTCTTCTTTTATTGTTTCTTCCTTTTGAACTTCCTTTACTTCTGCTTCCGCAACCTTTTTCACCTTTTCGATGTCAATGATGAGATTTTTATCTTCCTTCGAAATATTATAATTAGTCATTTGGGCAAGCCCAATTTCAATCCTTCCTTTGTCATCATATTGAGTGGCAATCACATCGCCTATTGTTCCATTATTAATTTTAATGGGCTCTTTAACCTGGCTTAAATCGATATTGGGAACATCAATGGCAATTCTTAGGGGATCCGACATCAATTTATAAAAAGGAGGGGCGATGGTGTCTGTCCCCTCAATATGGATCCTTGTATAATTTTCTTCCTCAGTAAAAGAGATCCTCTGAATCAGAGAGGCTTTCACAGACTGCCCGGAGGTATCGGGGGGCTGACCTGTTTGTACCAACGTATTTTTAGTGGCACAACCGTTCGCAAATATTAAAAAGACGACCAAAGAAATCATTTTTAACATCGGAGAAGGCTTCATGATTCTCCTCCCTCTTCAATTCGATGAAGAAATAATGAAATCTCATTCGTTTTAGTCTGGCCAAAAATATCCTGATACACTTCCTCTATAATCACCTTATCTTTAAGAATTTTTGTTACCTTACCGTCATTTTTACCGATCCATGTTCCCCTCTTTAAGAAATATCCTTTCCCTGCCGAATCCTCGACAAGGGCGATATTTCCTTCAGGGGCTGAAATAATAGCAACCAATTTTAATTGGCTGATCTCATATTTCTGCAACGGGGTGAGAGGAATACTCCTTGACGCTTCTCTGGCAGAGGTTAACTGAATAAAAGGTTTAAAGGGATCGGGTTTGCCTGCGGGGTTATAGGAATATTCCGCCTCTTCCTTCCTCTCGGGCTCTTTTTTCTCAGCCCCCTTCGGGGGTTCCTTCTTTCTTTCTGCTAAAGGAGCCTTGCCCTTTTGGGGAGTGAAGGACGGAGGGGTCCCCCCCCCACAGCCAGCGACCACAAATAGAAACGCTATGGATAGAGATATCCACCCGTAAAATAGTTTACTTCTTTTTCGCCCTTGGAATTCTTTCCTCCTTTTCTGGAGGAACCTATTGTTTTTCAGTTTTCCTTCCACTTTTCTTTTCCTCGCTTTTCTTTTCTATAAATCGATAAGTATTAATCAGACAGGATGTTTTTATTAAAATTTCACCCTCTCCTCCTTTTCCTTTAACATCTTTCGCCCGGGTCATATTAAAATCGACCACGTTAATAATCCTCGGAAGTTTGCTTACCCTATCAAAGAAAATCCCCGTATTATGATAACTCCCCAATACCACGAGCTCAATGGGGACTTTGGCATAAAACTGTTGAGGCTCCTCTGGCTTAGGTCTAAAGAGGGTAAATTCGAGATTTGATTCTTTTCCAAGACTGGATATGTTTTTTAAGATTTCGGGTATCTCTTTTTCATTGGGAAGTTGGGTCAGGGCATTCATCAATTCCACGTTCAACTTCTCAACCTCTTCTTTAAATTTCTGAAGATCTCTTGTAATCGCCCTACTCTCACTCAGTTCCTTATTCAATTTGTCAAATTCACCCATCAGCCTTTTCAGTTCGTCCTGTTGGGGAATGAAAAAAACATACAAATACAGCCCTGTGATGACACCTAAAATGGCCACCAAAATTAAGACCTTTTTAGATGTTGGGAGCTTTAAGATGGAATCCATTGTAATAGCCATTCTGATCCCCTTTGAATTACATTAAAATAATTTCGCATGAAAGGATAAATTTCTTCAACTTAATTTTACTCAGTTCGGTCTGTTCACTCACGATTAAATCAACGTTTTTAAAAAGTTTTGATTTTCGAAGGTTGGTCATGAAATTTGCTACGGTTTCATCATCTAAAGCAATCCCTTCTATCCCCAATTTCGATCCCTCTTTCTTCAGGGATTCAAGGTGAATCTTTTCTGGTTTATCGATGCTGATTTCATCCAATACTCTTGCCGGACCGCCCTTCTCTTTTCTCAATGCATTGATGACGTTCAACTTATCCTGTAATGTTTTCTGGGCTGCCTTGGCCTTATCAACTTCTGTGGTCAGGGATTTATAATAGGTGATCTCTTTTTTGGTGTTTGATATCTTTACCAATGTATCTTCTTTTTCCTTATTCAGTTTCCATTGAACAACAAGGAGTATGATACACAAAAGGGCTATGGAAAGAATGACAATGATAAATTCTTTCCTTATACCCACTTTCTTCTTTTCTTTCCTTGCCTGGAGTAAATTAATCTTAATCATCTATCTCCTACCTTTCTCGAGGCAAGCCCGACTCCGACCGCCATCATGGGTCCGATCTCTCTTAGATATTCAAGGTCGAAATTTTTTTCGCTATATTCTATTTTTTTAAAGGGGTTCACAATTTCAACGGGTACTCCAATCTGCTGTTGTAATAAGATATCGAAATCTTTAATCTTTGACCCCCCCCCGCTCAAATATAACTTGCTGATTTTCTCATAAGTGGTGGTAGATTGGAAAAAATCAATAGAATTCCCTATTTCTACAGCTAAAGATTCGGAACCTGTTTTTAATATGTTTTGAATGATCGGTTGAGAGGTGATATCGATTTTACTCCTCACTTTAATCTTTTCTGCCTCTTCGTAATCAATATGGAGCTGTCTTTGGATCTCTTCGGTGATTTGATTCCCCCCTTTAAATATGTCTCGTGTAAAAGCAGAGATGTTATTTTTTAGAATATTGATGTTGGTGACGCTGGCACCCACATTTGCCAGCGCAACTGTTTCTTCTTTATCAATCTCATAATTAATGGCCAACATGTTTTCCAAAGCGAAAGAATCAATATCAATAATCACTGGATTTAATCCGGATTCCATAATCACGGAAACATAATCATTGATGATATCTTTTTTGGCCGCCACCAGAACCACATCCATTAAATCTGGATTTTCTGGACTAGAACCGAATATTTGGAAATCGATGTTGACATCATTGATATCGAATGGAATATATCTTTCAGCTTCCCATTGGATTGATTCTTCCAATTCGGCTTCTGTCATAAAAGGTAAGGTAATTTTTTTAACAATTACGGAATGGCCGGAGACAGAAATAACGACATCCTTTATTTTTGTCTTTGAAGTGGCGACAAGATCCCGAACTGTATCGACAATGGTGACCGAATCCATTAAGGCTCCGTCAACGATGGCTTCCGGAGGCAGGGGAGATATTGCCAAATTTTGCAATTTATATCCATTCTTCCCCTCTTTCAATTCCACAAGCTTAATCGAACTGGATCCGATATCAAAACCAACCACATCTCTCTTTTTCCCAAAAATCATTTTTCACTCCATTTCTATAAATTATTTATAAGCAAATCTTATGCCGCTATCAAAATAGATAAATTAAATAAAATAAAATTATTAACAAATTTTATAAAAAGTCAAGAAAAATATTTCAGTAATTATTAAAATTCTACTAAGTACTCGCTTAAAGTTGATAAATTGTTTTAATATATAACAGTAACCCATTAATATTTCAAATTAAATTTTTAATAGATTATATCTTTTGATCTTCGCCCTTAAAGTAGCCCGTGAAATACCTAAAGCTTTTGATGCTTTTGATTTATTCCACTCCAATTTTTTTAAGACCTTTGAGAGATGTAACTTTTCTACATGGTCCAAAGACATATCGTCGGTAAATTCAGATAGATCCGTGTCTGTATTCTCTTGACCGAATTTCTCAGTCTGTCTCAATTCAAAAGGAAGGTGTTTGGGGGTGATAAATTCCTGATCGGTTAATATCATCGCCCTTTCAATCACATTCTTTAATTCCCTTACATTTCCTGGCCAATGGTATTGAGTCATCAGCTTTTTGGCTGCATCAGAAAATCCCCTGATATTCTTGCCATGTTCTCTATTATTTTCTTCGACAAATAAATTTGAAAGCAGTAAGATATCTTCTATCCTTTCACGGAGAGGAGGCATTTCAACCACCATCACTTTTAACCGGTAATATAAATCTTTTCGAAAAAAGCCTTCTTTAACCAATGTTTCCAAGTCTTTATTGGTCGCTGCAATAATACGAACGTCAACCTTGATCTCCCTTTCTCCCCCTACCCTCATAAAGGTTTGATTTTCAAGGACCCTTAAAATCTTCGATTGTAAAAACGGTTTCATATCCCCGATTTCATCTAGAAATACTGTTCCACCATCTGCTAATTCAAAAAGTCCTTTTTTCGTATTTTTTGCATCTGTAAAAGCACCCTTCTCATATCCAAAAAGTTCTGATTCTAATAGAGAATCCGGGATGGCGCTACAATTAATCTTCATCAGGGGTTTGCTGCTTCGTTTGCTACTATAATGAATTGCATTAGCGGCTAATTCTTTACCGGTCCCACTTTCCCCCTGGATAAGTACGGATGTTTTATGGGTCTTGCTGATCATGTCAATCAATTCTTTTACATATTCAATCTGAGGACTGACGCCATAAATATGATTATTCTGATAACCCTCCTTTTGTTGCCGATGGAGTCTTCTGACTTCATTAATCAAACTCTTCGTCTCCAATCCTTTTTCGATCAGTAATTTCAATTCTTCCAATTCGAAGGGTTTGTTGATATAATGGTAAGCCCCTGATTTCATTGCCGTAACTGCAGTTTGAACATCAGAATAAGCGGTCATAATAATGGCTAAAATCTCGGTATCAAATTCCTTTATCTTTTTTAAAACCTCTAACCCATCTACATCCGGCAGTTTCATATCCAGGAGAATGAGATCAATGATATGTTTTTTAATGATCGAAAGCGCTTCATTCCCCGAACTCACCGAAAAAATTTCGTATTCCTTCTTTCTGAATACGTCAGAGAGGGTTTCTTGCATCACCTCATCATCATCAACAATCAGAATGGATGGTTTCATGGGTTTTCCAATTTTTCCGGCAAATTGATCACGAATGAAGTTCCAGTCTCCCATTTACTCTCGACCTTAATTGTCCCCCCATGTTTCTTAATGATTTGATAGGTGATCGAAAGTCCCAATCCTATCCCCCTTGGTTTGGTAGTAAAAAAGGGGTCAAAAATCTTATCAACAATATGGGGAAGGATTCCTTTCCCTGTATCAGAGACCACGATCCTGATAGAATTCTGCCTAATTCCATCGGAGGAGTTTGAAATCACTGGACTGGCTTCAATCTTAAGTTCACCTCCATTGGGCATCGCTTGAATGGCGTTTAAAAATAAATTTAGAAACACCTGATACATTTGAATCTTATCGACTTTGATCTTAGGGAGCCTTGGGTGATAGTTTTCAACAAAACGGATTCCCTTATCCGCAATCTCTTTGATGAGAAAAGGTATGATCTCATTGATGATGTCCTTGATATGGCAATAGACCAGATTTAATTGCTGTGGCTTGGCAAAAGAAAAAAATGTTTTAAGGAGGTCATTCAGTCGGTCAATTTCTTTGTTGATCCGATTTAAATATTCCCTTCTTGAATCATCTCTGGGCATCTCCTCACTCAGTGCCTGTGCGGTCGTCTTGATACCGGCCAGCGGATTCCGCAACTCATGGGCAATGCCCGAGGCAAGTTTTCCCAATGATACGAGTCGATCCATCCTCAATATTTCTTCTTGAATTTTATAAACATTGGTCATATCGCGAAAGATCACTATCTTCCCTATCGTTTCTCCCTTGATATTCAAATGGTTGTTGATGGTAAACCCGATGGGAAATTCAATATGGTCTTTCCTCCTCATCCATCCTTCTTTTCTTGTATCGAGATCATCCGGGTCGTCGAGAAGAGAACGGATAACGCTTTGCTTTTCCCTTAAACCAAAAATACTAAAGGGTTTGCCAATCAGTTCACCCTTCGAATAACCTAAAATTCTCTCTCCCGCCTTATTGATATAAGTGATCTTATCATTCATCTCGGTGATAATCATTCCACTTCCAATGCTCTGGATAATGCTCTCAGTAAAATTTTTAACATCTTCAAGTTCTTGGGATAATCGTTGGATCACCTCTTCGCTTTTGCCTAACTTTTCATCCATTTCCTTTGTGGCAATTGTTTGATCCATAAAGAGACTGTCTCCTTACAACTTTTTTAAATCCAAGATGGGGATCTCCACGGAACGTTCCTCATAGGTCCAATGAATCACCCCCAAGAAATAGTCACCGTAATCTCCTCCGATCTCTGAGTGGGTGGACAATTTTTTAAGTACCTGATCCACCAACAGGCCTTTATATTCCCCGTTGTCTTTCACCGCAAGTATTCTTGTCTCCCCTTTCTGCTCTCCCTCACCCATTGAAAAACATTTCCTTAAATCGATCATCTTTACTTCAACATCCTTCAATCGAATCCTTTGCTGGTTTGAATATTTTTCATAGAACGTTTCTGGAACTTTAAATAATTTAAATACCTTATCACTCTCTACTCCAAATAATCTTTCGTCGATTTTAAAGACAATGACGTTCACTGGTAACGATTTCATCTCGATCAGTTGTTCTGGAGACTTCTGGGTTGTCTGCTCGAGCTCGAATAACCGTTGGTTAATTTTAATAAAGCTTTCATCTATTCTTTCTGAAAATAAATTCATTTTGTTCAACATCTCCTCTATCTTCTTCTCTACCATCGTTGGTTTCTCCGCCTCCACTGTCTCTTTACCCGAACTTAGAGGAGGCCGTGTGACCCGGGGCTCTTTGAATTCTTCCAGGCAAGAAAATCGAGCCCCTATTCCCCAAAATGCGAGCTGCTTATAAATATCGATTTCGCTATCCCTCCCTTTTTTCACTAAAAGTTTAATCGTCTCTTTTGAATCCAATAAGAATTTGATCAAAGGGGGACGAATATTTTCTTCATTTTTGATCATATAGGTTAATACCTTTTCCATAAAATTTAAAACAGAGACGGCGTCGGATTTCTCTTTCAAAACCCCTCGCAAAGCAAGGACTTCTTCCTCGGTCTTTTTGAGATTTTCTTCAGTAATCTCCCATTCTAACGAGAGGAGCTGCGTCTCCATTCTCTCAATCGAATTTAAAACCGGATGGGGAGCAACGGGGGGAGAAAAAGACCTCTCTAACTCGACTGTCTTTCCTATCTCATAAGAGGGCTCCAAAGGACTTTCTAATTCCAAAGAACTCCCCAATTCTAAAGATTTCCCTAAATGGAGAGTTTTTCCGATTTCATAAGAAGGTTCCAAGAGATGGGATTCCATCAATACGCCTTCTTCCAACCCCTCTTTTTTCTCTACAAAAAGCCGATCAACGGCAGAGTCGATCTCTTCCTCCAATCCTTTGATCTCATCCTCTCCTATACTCTTTTCCATTTCCATTTCCCCTTCTTCATCATTTTAATTGTTTATCAAGGAGCATGATCTTTCGACTCACATCCTTCACTACCAATTTACTGATCTCCCTTAGGGTTTCAAAAACTCCATTTCCTTTCAAAGCGCTTGCAGAAAATGAAGGCACCTTCAACATCGAATTGAGATCTTTTTCTAATACCTCAACGGGAAGAATTTCAGAATCTGTCCCGTCCAAATCCCGTTTATTATATTGGATGACCAGCGGAATGTTCCGAATGCTTACCCCTTTCTCTGCCAAATTCTTTGCTAAATTAATCAAGCTCTCGATATTCTTTTTCCTCTGCACCTTTAATGAATCAGCAACAAAAACAACCCCATCCACTCCTTTTAAAACCAATTTTCTTGTCGCATCGTAGTGGACTTGTCCGGGAACCGTATAAAGTTGAACTCGGATATCAAACCCCCTGATTTTCCCTAAATTCAAGGATAAAAAATCGAAAAATAGCGTCCGGTCCCCCTTCGTATCGATCGACACCATTTTACCTTTAATATCCTCTCTCGTTTGATTAAAAATGTACTGGAGGTTTGTGGTCTTTCCACAAAACCCTGCACCATAATACACGATCTTACACTGAATCTCGTCCTTACTGAAATTGATGAAAGGCATTAAAGTTCTTTACCCTCTCTCTGAAAGCCGGGAGGATCATTTCATGATCCCTTTCCTTTTTTCGAAAATGGTTGAGAGAATTTTTGATAGTTCATCGATGATCTTATTAATTTGTAATCGAACCAGCCCCAAAGAGGTCTTGTCATCAAAAAGGGTGACCATAATGACATGTTCACCGATAGCCGAAAAATAGACATTTTCGCTCCTTCCCTTGTGAAACAAAAGGGTAAACTCTTCTTCACCCAAAATTCGGGCGATTTCAGCAGTGGCTCCAAAATTGGCAGCCGTTAGGGCAGCGAGCGATAAGATATCCATCGTTGGGGTATCTCCCTGATGGGCAATGAGTTGTCCTGATCGATCGATCAACAACACAGAGTGAGCAAGAGAAGAAGAAGTCATCTTATTTAAACAGAAGTTTATTTTTTCAAGATCTTTTTTTGTAATGACAATATTCATCTTCAACTATCTTTGCGTGCCTGAAGAACACATCCTCCATGATCTTTATACCTTTTCATCGTTCCTTCGCATGGCTTCGATAAGCAAATGTTCCCAATTTTGATAGATCGTTTGAATCGGAGAGGTGATGCCGATATTTGAAACAAACTCGCCTTCCTGCCAGCTCAGAATTCTGTAAAAAGCCTCTGCCCCCTTCTCCTCTCCGCATTCCGCATGGATAATCTCTCCTTCATTCAAATAAATGACCCCTCTATCCCCATCTTTGGTGACGATCAGGGCAGTGGTTAATCGACTGAGGCAATTCATTTGAATGATATCGGTCAGTTGGAGACCGAAAACTTTACCCCGAAATCCTTTTTTCTTACCGATCAAATCGATGATGATTTTTCTTATATCGGATATCTCGAAGGGTTTTTCCACATAAAAGAGTGACCCTCTTTGATTCGCCTCTTTCTGAACATCGGATGACCCATAGGCTGTCATTATGATGACCTTCGTTTGAGGGTGTTCTTTTTTAATCTTTACAAGGAGATCTAATCCATTAATATCCGGCATCCTTATATCTGAGATGACCAGGTCGATCTTATTCTTTTTAAGGAGATTGATAGCCTCTCGCCCATTATTTGCGATCATCACTTCATATTTATCTTTATCCTTTGAGAGGCTTTTTGCCATGCTCCAAGTTAAAGTCTCTTCGTCATCTACGATTAAAACCTTCTTTAAGTCCTTTAACATATTGAAATCTCAAAACTTTTAATTTATATGGGTATTATTTGGATATACCAATCACATATTAATAGTAAGCAAAATGAATACCAATTTTTGTATAATTTCTTAATAATTAATTTATTAAATAATTCAAATAGTTCTGGCATTTACAGGGTTTACGCCATTATAGTTAAATTTTTTAGAATGGTCAATATTGAACCGTTGGTAAAAAAATATCTACTATGCCTTTTTTAAACCCATCTGGGGACACTTACTGTTTAAAACTTGACATTTTGAAGTTCATTGGGTAAGTTTTTAATAATAAAACCTTTCTCTTTAGAGGAACATTTTGGGTATCGATAAGGAAAAAATATTAGGGCTTGCACAAAAATATATCCTTA
>JBFMAE010000234.1:0-10587 GCA_040756085.1 Thermodesulfobacteriota bacterium
CACTAAGATGAAAATAGTGGCTTTTACTATCCTCGACAAAGAATATGCCTTAGAAATCAAAGAGGTGAGTCGGGTAATCCGTATGAAGGAAATTACGCCCATACCTCAGGCGCCAGATTTTGTAGAAGGCGTAATCATCTGGCACGGGAAAGTCACGCCCTTGATAAGCTTGCACAAGAAATTCGGTTTAAAAAAACATGGCCCAAATAAATTAAACCGGATCATCATCACTAGATTTCATGGACAGCATATCGGTATCATCGTAGATCAAGTAACGGATGTACTTTACCTTGAGGCCGCAAACTTAGAGCCGCCGGGTGCACTGTTTAGGGAAGCAAACTATCTTGTAGGTGTAGGAAAGATTGGAAAGCGCCTCATTCTTTTGATGGATATTGAGAAATTATTATCCCAGCAGGAGCGATCGAGCATTGATAAGATTATTATTGAATCAGAGGATGAGCAATTTGAGGAGAAGGGTGCTAAGAATACCTTGCGCATCTTGGGGTTTTCTCTGGATGAAGAAAATTATTGTATTGAAATCACCGGGGTCAAAGAAGTATTTACTCCAGGTATCGTGACCAGCGTGCCGAATGCTGCTTCTTTTGTAAAAGGGGTAACGAATTTGCATGGAGCAATCATTTCGCTGATAGATATACGGCCATTTTTAGGATTGGCAGGTGGAGAAGTTACACAAACTTCCAAGGTGATTGTCGCAGAAATTGAAGATGGATTAGTAGGCATTGTGGTGGATAAAATTTTTGAAGCCAGGGAAATTGAAAAAGATTCTATCCAGCCGCCGCTGGCTACACTGCAGGGAAAGATGTTGGAATTGACTCTCGGTCAATTTCAGTCCGAGACAGGGATCATGGTTTTCTTAGCTTTTAAAAATATTTTAGGGTCAGAAGAATTTAAGCACAAAGGAGGTTAAGTGATGAAAGTAACTCTGAAAATTAACCGCAACTTTCTTTACAATAGTAGGTATTGTATTAATCATCGCTTTAGTAGGTTTTAACGGCATAATTCAGGAGCTTTTCGCTGAGGAAGTTCTCGGGAATTTTTGAGAAAGCCGGTACCGATTAGTACCCGGGTACCAACTTTGCGCTGAAGCCAGGGGGGAGTTCCATGCCGAGACGCATTGGTTAAGGCGGCGTAGATCAGAAATAATTCACTAATACATTTTTAATGGCAAATAATAGGAGGGGAGGGGTGATATTGATGAGAAACTCAAAAATAAGCGTAAAACTGATAGGGGGTTTCATCATCGTTGTCCTTACAGTTTTAATAATTGGATTTACAGGATGGAGAGGTGTTTCCCAGACCAATAATGCTCTTGAAGAGGTTAATAATATCCACTTGCCGGGTATTTTAGCACTCGGGATTATAAAAGAAGCACAGACAGCCGTTATGAAGTCAGTTCATTCATTGTTAATCATGGAATTTTTAATAGATAGAAATGAAATGAATTATCAGATTAAAAGCCTTGAGGAGGCTTGGAAGCGTGTTGAGGAGGGTGTGACGATCTACGATACATTACCCAAGACAAAGGAAGAAGTGGAGATCTGGAAAGATCTTAAACTTACATGGGAGAGACTGAAGGAAAATACTAAACAGATAACGGAATTTTCAAAAAGTGGCAGCAGGGATCCAGCTATACGCCTTGTCACAGGGAAAGGCAGAGATGCCTTCGTGATATGCGACAGGTTTATCGCAGATCTGATTTCACTCAAAAGGAAGATAGCTGGAGAAGTTGAAAAAAGAAGCAAGGCCCAGGCAGACCGGGCAAGAATGATTTCCCTGGTTGGAATGATTGTTGGAACCCTTATTGCACTAGGTCTTGGAATCTTCCTGAGCCGCTCCATTACCAAGCCCATCAGCCGACTGGTTTCGGCCACGCATTTGGTGGCCCAGGGCAACTTTACCGGTTCCTTAAGCGTGGTCAAGAGGAATGACGAGATTGGTCTCCTGTCAGAAAGCTTTAGCAGTATGTATGAGAACCTCAAGAATATTTTGGGTAAGACGCAAGAGGCCGTTACACACATCACCTCTGCCTCTGCCGAAATCCTCGCTGCAGCCCAGCAGCAGTCAGCAGGTGCAAGGGAACAATCCTCAGCCATCAATGAGACTGCCTCTGCAACTACGGAGCTGGCTAAATCTGCAGAACAGGTAGGTGAGAATATCAAGCGCGTCGCCCAGGTTGCCAATCAGGTTTTAGTCGGTATGACCAAGTTAAAAGAAGGCATCGGAATAACCGAAGCGAAAGTTAACTCTTTAGGTGAAAGGTCGCAGCAGATCGGGAAAATCACTGAACTGATCAATGATGTGGCTGACCAGACGAATCTCTTAGCAGTAAACGCTGCCATCGAAGCAGCCAGGGCCGGTGAAGAAGGAAGGGGTTTTACGGTCGTGGCGGATGAAATCAGAAAGCTTGCCGATTCCACTGCCAAATCCACCAAGGATATCACCAGCCTTATTGAAATAATTCAACACGATATATCCAATATTATCATAGCCGTGGAAGGAGCCGACAAATTGGTCACCGATGAAATTAAACTGACCCAGGAATCTACAGAAAGTGCCAAAGAAATTGCCATGTCCGCTACCCAGCAGGTTGCCAGCTCCAAACAAATCGCCGATGCCATGTTCAACATTAACGAAGCCATGAGACAAATTACTACAGGAGCGCAACAGGCGCAGGCGGCGGCGCAACAGTTAAATGGATTGGCAAAAGAGTTGAAGGACATCACCGAGAAATTTATTATTCGATAACGCATATGGGATTTGATAAGACAAAATTTATTTCACGATACAAGGCCGAGATACAGGAGCATATCCAGAAATTAAACGATGGATTGCTTAATTTAGAAAAGAAATCCGGTGATCAATCCCTTCTTGAGGCCCTTATGCGCGAGGCCCACACGATCAAAGGTTCTTCCACCATGATGGGCTACAAAAGGATTGCCGATATCGCCCATGTGATGGAGGACGAACTGAAGAAGGCTTTGGAAGGCAAAGTCAAATTAGAAAAGGCGCATTTTGATGTGCTTTTTAAATGTGTGGATGCGATTCCACTACTTATTGAGGATAAAGTGACCTGGGAAGACACAGGGGTGAGTAGGCCCTTTGTCGACGAGCTCTGCAAAAAAATAGAGGATGTGTTTCAAGGCAAGACCCCCGAAGAAGCAGAAGATCACAAGCCCAAGGAAATAGAAGTGAAGAAGTTAACAGAAGAGTCCGAAGCAGTCGTCCCCGAACCAAAGTCTGTCATTCCTGCGCCATTTGGTGAAGAAAGCATTCGTGTAGATATCCGAAAATTAGATAAGTTGATGAATCTTTCAGGCGAATTGCTCATCTCCAAAATTCGCATGGATGAATTGAGTAAAAATTTGTCCATCAAAGCTGAGGCGCAAGCCCAGATAAAGGAGGATTGCGGTGCTCTTATTCAGGAATTAAAGAAGGTAGATGATACGCTTGATTTTATCACCAAGGGATTAGAAGACGAAGTACTCAGGCTGAGGATGGTATCTGTTGGTTATCTGTTCGGCACCTTTCCACGGGCGATGCGTGATTTAGCCAATGAAAAAGGTAAGGATGTACAGATTCTCATCAAAGGAGAAGAGACGGAGATCGATAAGGCGATTATCGACGAGATGAAAGGGCCGATTATGCACATCCTGCGGAATGCGATAGACCACGGAATAGAACCACCGGATGAGCGTGTAGCCAAAGGCAAGCCACGCACAGGTATCATCACCTTAACTGCCTCTCAGCAGGGCAGCCAGGCGGTCATTGAAATCTCTGATGACGGAAGGGGGATAGATACGGAAAAGGTGAAGAGAGAAGCAGTAAAAAAAGGCTTCATTACCGAGGGAAAAGTCAAGGATTTAGTGGATGAGCAGGTCTATCCGTTTCTATTTATTCCGGGCTTTAGCACCAGCGAAACAGTCACCGAAGTTTCTGGAAGAGGAGTTGGTTTAGACGTCGTGAGGGAAAATATTTCAAAATTAAAGGGAATTGTTGAGGTTTATTCTACACCTGGCCAAGGTTCAAGATTCATCTTGAAACTGCCTCTTACTTTAGGGATAACCGAAAGTTTATTTGTCGCCTGCGGAAGCGAAACCTTTGCTTTGCCCATTGAAAATGTGGTAGAAACGATTCGGGTGAATCTGGAAGAAATCCGCACAGTAGAAGGAAAAGAAGCCATTACCCTAAGAGGTCAGATTTTACCTTTGGTACGATTGAATGACGTATTTAGACTTTCGCAGCGAGGAATTGTAGAAAAGAAATATTTCCTCATTGTTATTGTTCAATCAGTAGAAAAGAGGATCGGCTTAATGGTAGACCAGTTACTTGGCCGACAGGAAATTGTGCGGAAGAATTTGAGCGGGCCTTTAAAGAATGTGTGCGGAATTTCAGGCGCGACCATCATTGGCGATGGCCGGGTCATTCTCATCTTAGATATTCCGCAGATTATAGAGAATGTGGAAGACATGATGGTAAGGAAAGTTCAAATTCCGGCCAAGCCGGCTGCGGTGAAGAGACGTAAGGCCATTCTACTTGCCGAAGATACCTTAAGTACTGCGATGTTGGAAAAAAGTATCCTGGAATCTGCGGGTTTTTCGGTGGTGATTGCCCGTGACGGTCAGGAGGCGATTGAGAAGGCAAGGCAGGAAAGATTTGATTTGGTGATTACGGATGTCTTGATGCCGCGGATGGATGGTTTTGAACTGACCCTGCGGCTTAAAAAGGATAATTTATACAAAGATGTTCCAATCATTATTGTGACGACACGCGAAAGCGACGCCGATAAACGCCGGGGCTTAGAAGCCGGTGCCGAAGCCTATATTTTAAAGAGCGAATTTACGTCCGAAGGATTGTTGGAGACCATTGAGAGGTTGATTGGATAATGGCTGATAAAATTCGAGTACTCATTGTAAACGATTCTTCATTCATGTGCGAGGCGATCAAATCTATCTTAGAGGAGGATCCGAAAATTGAAGTGATTGGCCTCGCTAAAGACGGCAAAGAAGGTGTAGAAAAGGCTTTTCAGCTTAGGCCGGATGTCATCGCCATGGATTTGGAAATGCCGATTATGTCAGGGTTCGAAGCGATTGAACATATTATGGAAAAAAACCCGATACCGATCATTGTCGTCAGCACCAAGGATATACCGATCATTATAAAATCTTTAGGAATTGGTGCAATGGATTTTGTAGCCGTGAAGCAGGAGATCGAAGAAATCGCTCAAGATTTGGTAGAGAAGGTAAAGATTGCCTCTCGCGTCAGGCCTCTGCGCAGGATAAGAATTCGACCGATTGTGATGAAACGTCACATAGAAGAGAAAAAAGCCACTCCTTGTAGGGTTGTAGCTATCGGTATTTCTACTGGTGGGCCTCAGGCGCTGCAAGTGCTTCTTTCTAAGTTACCAGCTAACCTTTCTTGCGGGTTTTTGATCGTTCAGCATATATCACGTGGATTTATAGAAGGTTTGGCAGAATGGCTGCAGACAATTTCGCCTTTAAGCATTCGGGTAGCCAAGACCGGAGATATCATAGGCGCAGGAGAAGTTTTATTAGCTCCTGATGATTACCATATTAAAATAGGAGCGGGAAGAAGAGTCCTGTTATTAAGTGAAGATACGGCAAGATCCAACCCTCACGTCCCTTCTATCGATGTCATGATGCAGTCAGTCGCTGAGGCATTTGGCAAGGAGGCGGTAGGAGTCATTATGACTGGAATGGGCCATGACGGCGTAGAAGGGATAAAGGCCATCAAAAAAGCAGGAGGAAAAACCATTGCGCAGGATGAAAAAACTTCCGTCGTTTTTGGGATGAATAGGGAAGCCATCGAAACGGGTTGCGTGGATAGAGTCGTTGCACTCGAGAAGATAGCTGATGAGATTGTCAGCATGGTAATCAATTAAGTTGAGAGGTCGAAAATGGGAAGAAAAATACTGGTCACCGAAGATAGTCCAACGATATTAGAAATACTGAAGTCAGTTCTGGAAGAGGAGGGCTACGAAGTTATAACTGCTATGGACGGACATCAGGCATTGGAGCTCGCAAGGAACGAGAAGCCGGACTTGATGATTTTGGACCTGATGCTTCCCAAAATCGATGGCTATAAAGTTTGTCGCATGCTAAAGTTCGACGAGAAATATAAAAATATACCCATTATTATGCTTACTGCCCGCACAAAAGAAAGCGAAGAAAATTTGGGTAAAGAAGTCGGGGCAGATGCCTATATTAGAAAACCTTTTCAACCAGAAATGATTATCGATAAAATTAGAGAATTGCTGAATCCATAGTGTAGGTTTTGAATTTAGCGTAATCAAATTAGGAAGAAGAGGGGGAAAGAGCGAGGGTTCACAGTTCCAGTCAGTTCATTATGCGAATAACTTCTCCGGCATAAAAGGGACTTGATCTCTCATGATGCAGTAGGCTGTTCTGGCCAATTTGTGAGCAAGAGCACTGTACGCCACCATAAAGTTCGTCTTCCGCATTTTGCGATTGTAGTAGGCTCTTGGCTCCGAATGATACCTTCTGGCTAACTTCATCGCCGATACGAAAATGGAATTTGGGATAAAAGGTGGAAACCTTATTTTAATCGATGAGCTTCTCACCCCGGATTCATCTCAGTTTTGGCCAATGGACGAGTATCAACCCCGTGGTCCTCAGAAGAGTTTTGATAAACAGTTCTTAAAAGATTACCTCCTCTCCATTGGCTGGAATAAAACTCCACCCGCTCCTGAATTGCCTGAGGAGGTCATTCAAAAAACACGAGAGAAATATCTCGAGGCCTACGAGAGATTGGTAGGAAAACCGTTGTAATAAAAGTTTTGGAAACAGGATTTCCTATCACAGATTGAAGTGACACCTTCTTATCTTTCCTGCGAAAGCAGGAATCCATATCTTTAGTAGCAATTTCGTCTGGATTTCCGTTTTCACGGGAATGACAGAATCGAACACGAAAAGGGATTTAATTTCTTAAATGATACCTCCGGATATCCTCCGCGATAAATTCAAAGGGACCATCTTAGGTTGTTTTCTGGGGGATGCCTTTGGAGCAGGCTTCGAAGGGATGGCTCACGACAGAATCAGGAATCACCCTCGCTTCGTTTCTGAAACGTTTTCGGGCAGACATACCGATGACACAGACATGACACTTGCTCTGGCTGAATCCATTGTTAAATGCGGTAAAGTAGATCCAGAAGATATTGCAAAGCAATTCAGTCTCTATTGTGATCTCACCCGCGGCTATGCCATCGGCACAATCAAAGCAGTCCTGGCACTCAGAGCTGGGTTGCCATGGCATCAGGTAGGACGCATTGTTTTTGAAAATGGTTCGTTTGGGAATGGAGCTGCTATGCGAGTCTCCCCGGTTGGACTCTTCTATCATCATGATCTGGATGAACTTCAGGAAGCAGCCATTAAACAGGCCACTGTCACCCATGTCCATCCTTTAGGCCAATGGGGAGCAGTGATGCAGGCTTCTTCGGTAGGGCTGGCAGTGCCAAAGAACCCTGAAGAACCTTTTCAAACAGATGAAGTCATTGTCGGACTAAGGGATTTGCTTAGGTTCGGACCCACCGAATATCTGAGAGCGTTGGATGAGATTGAAAAAATGTTAATTCAAGGAAGTAAACCAGGAATTCAGGAAATGGTTCAGCGTCTCGGGAATGGAGTTGAAGCTCACCTTTCTGTACCCAGTGCCAGCTATATCGCTTTTGCCCATAGTCCGAATTTCCGGATGGCCATTCATGCTAGCGTTTCCTTGGGCGGTGATACCGATACCATCGCTGCCATGGTCGGGGCGATTGTTGGAGCTCATGTCGGAGAAAAGGGGCTTCCGATAGGATGGGTAAATCAGTTAGAAGATGGACCTCGGGGCCGTTCATTTGCCAGAGATCTGTCAGAAAGACTTTTTGATACCTGGTGGAGAGTCCATAAGACAGTGGACGAATCGTAAACTCCTCCCCTCAATGTTTAAGAGTAGCCATCGATCCAATCTCAAACCCTCGAATCCCTTCTTTGGGTAGTTATTAGTGGAGTAACCTACCAAAGGGTAAAAAAATCATCCAATCCCTCATCTACCCTTATCGAGTGAGGAAGAAACACGGGTTGACAGAGAAAGAGAATACAGGTATGATTTTTAAGGAGAGTGGGAATGGAAGAAGTTATCTATCTCGAAAAACCGAATCTTCATAAACCCAATCTGATCATTGGATTTGAGGGATGGCCCAATGCGGCAGAAGTTTCCTCTTCTGCCCTCCAATACCTAATAGAAAATTTTAAAGCAAAGAAATTCGCCTCCATTCCGATAGAAAGTTTTTATCAGATCTCCTCCTCCCGGCCAGTAGCGATCATCAAAGAGGGGAGGTTGAAGGAATTGAAACTTCCGAGCAATCATTTTTATTACTCAAACCGCCCTGCATCGAATGACCTTATCCTCTTCTATGGCATCGAACCCCATCTTCGATGGTTCCTCTTTGTTGATCTTCTTCTCAATCTGGCGGAAAGGTTTGATGTCTCCCAGATCTTTACGATCGGCGGTACTTATGATTACATTCCTCACACCTATCCTCCGATGGTCAGTGCCCTGTTCAATCATGAGGATCTGGAAGAAAAGGTGATGCGGGCTGGGCTGGGGTTGACCGAATATACCGGGCCCATCAGCATTCATACCTTTCTTCTGGAGGTTGCTAAGAAGAGAGGGTTGAAGGCCATCAGCCTCTGGGGTCATGCCCCCCAATATCTTCAGGCAAAGAATGTGAAGGTCGTCTGTTCGGTTCTTAAAAGCCTGATCGCATTGACAGAGATAGAGATTGACCTCACCGAGCTTGAAAAGGCCAGCGATTATTTTGATCAACAGGTTAACCATTTAGTAACGCAGGATCCGAAGCTTCAAGAGGTTATCAGTAAATTAGAAGAGGTCTACAAACGGTCTGAAAAGCCTTCTCACTTATCGAGAAAAGAGGAGGAATCGAAGGAAGAGAAGGTGGTCTATATCCAGGCCTTTCTTAAGAGGCAGGAGGACGAGGAGAAGAAAGAGGGTTGACCCTGTTGCCCTCACCCCATCCCTCTCCCCCTGCCTATCGGCAGGCAGGCAGTGGGGAGAGAGGGATATGCATTACCTCTCTGAGATTTTTTAATATACGTTTCGGTTTTTTCTGGGAAAGTTCTATTTTTGAATGGAACCCGGTGGGGAGCGCATAGACATCAACTCCTGCCTGCTTGCCCGTCTCGATATCGGTGAGCGTATCTCCCACAAAGACAACGTCCTTTGGAGGAATCCCCATCTCTCTTATAGCGGTATGAATCATATCCGGGAAGGGTTTGTTTCGAGGGACATCCCCAGCACCGATCACCGATTTAAAATAGTCTGATACCCCCAGATGCATGAGCGCCCCTCTTGAAAAGCGACCGAATTTATTGGAAGCAACCCCCAGAAGAATTCCCTGGGAACGAAGTGCGTCAAGAACCTCTTTTGCCCCATTCAAAAAATGGGTTTTGTGGAGATAGACCTCTTCGTACTTTTTCCTCATGATGGGAATGGCCTTCCGAGCCTCCTCCGGAGAAAAAAACTGGTTCAGGGTTGCCTCTAAATCTGCCTTCAGATATTTCTTCAGATCGCTGAATGGAAACATCTCCCTTCTGAACTCTTGGAAGACCTCTTCCAATCCCAAATAGATCGCCTCATAGGCCTCGATCAGTGTTCCATCCAGATCGAAGATGATCCCGCGGATTCGTTTCTTCAAATCGCCGAGGATTTCGTGAAAGTCCTGAAAGAAATGGCAGGTGATGTCCTGATCAATACAGTAGGCGTAGAGGGAGCCCTTAGCGAAGACGAAATCGGCCTCTTTGGCCGCACACCTATCGGAGAGACCGTTGCCGACAAATAGGATGGAATCATACTCTTTACGGTGGATCTGGAGGAGTCTCTTTTTACAGGCCCCGCAGAGGCCACACTCCTCATTGAAATGAGGGAAGGCGACATCTACTTCCTTCCCTTTTAGAAAATGGCCACAATTAGAGTAGAAGGGAATTTCTGAGAGATGGTGAATTTCTAAAACCGTTTTAATATAGACATCGAGGCCATCGCTTACGATTTTGATATCGATGCCCTGGTCACGGCAATACCGGTAGAAAGAGGTGAAGCAGGGATCGATGCCCGAATGCTCCCTGATAAAATCAAGGATGGCCTGCTCATCCCATTTGATGATTTTCGCGATCCGGGAATAGGCCTCTTTCGAACCGATCTTTCCCTCGCAGAAATCCCGGTCAATCGATTCCCAATCCCCGGAGGAGAACCGATTGAGAAGATCATAGCCCAGATCCCGGATGCTGATCGTTCCATCGAAATCACAGAGGATCAGTTGTTTCATAAAAAAATATTAAAGGGTTCTAGGATTCAAGGATTCGAGGGTTCGAGTGACTCATACCCCCCTTTTTAAAAAGTTCTTAAGTTTTTCAAAAATTTTAATCCAAAGCAATTTTCTTCTACTCTTTTCTTACAATTTTTAGTTTTTCCCTTGGCCCCTTGAACCCTGGACCCCTTGAACCCTGGACCCCTGGAACCCTTATCTTTTTT
>JBFMAE010000235.1:0-3477 GCA_040756085.1 Thermodesulfobacteriota bacterium
CGAATAAGTCAGAGCTTCTCCAGGGCTTCTTTGTGAAATATGGCGATGGCGGCGTAGATATGGAGCCCATTGCTCATCTATACAAAACCCAGGTCTTTCAGCTTTCTGAATTCCTTTGTGTCCCTGAGGAGATTATTACGAGGACACCAAGCCCCGATACCTGGAGTGCTGGAGTGAGTGATGAAGAATTTTACTTCAGGCTTCCCTATGATCAGTTAGACCTATTGCTTTATGCCCATGAGCAAGAAATTCCAATCGAGGATGTTTCTAAGATTTTGGATATGGCTCCTGAAAAGATTTTGAGATTTTATAAAGATTTTGATTCAAAAAACAAAGCGACTTGGCATCTACGAGTGATGCCGCCGAATCTCATGTATCAGGGAAAATAAATGGAATAAGGGTGTAGGCATTATGCTTTTCAATTTATTCGACATTGGGCTTCTGCAGGAATACTGCAGCACTGCAGAACATGTTTACGTCAGGTGGAATTCGCAAGGATACCAAGGGTTAAGAAGATATTACCCTTTGCACCTCACGCCTAACGACTAACGAGAATAAAAAATGATTTGTACTAATTGCACTCTCCCCTCTACAGTTCCCTCCGCAAAGATCGACGCATCGGGTCTTTGTATCTATTGCCGCCAATTCAAAGGCAAAGAGGGCCTGGAACGGCAACGGAAGGAATATGAATTCAGGTTTCAGGAACTTCTCAATCAATACAAAGCCACTGGCGAGAAGTCTGACTATGATATCCTCGCAGCCTATAGCGGTGGTAAAGACAGTTCATTTACCCTTGACCTTCTTAGAAAGCGTTACAACCTTCGGGTTTTAGCTATCACGTTTGATCATGGTTTTGTCTCACCTTATGCCTTCGAAAACATCAGAAAGGTTGTTGAGACGCTTGGCATCGACCACATCACATTCAAGCCCGATTTTAAGGTAATACAGAAGATCTTCAGGTTTTCCATAGAAAATGAGTTTCACCCGGCCAAGGCCCTCGAGCGTGCAAGCTCCATGTGCAATTCTTGTATGGGATTGGTGAAGTTCATCACCTTGAGGATCGCCTTAGAGAAGGGAATTCCCTTCATCGCCTATGGCTGGTCACCGGGACAAGCCCCGCTTCAATCCGCTATCATGAAAAATCACCCGTCTTTCATAAAAAAGGCTCAGGATCTTTTCCTTCAACCACTTCGAAAGGCAATCGGAACTGAAGTTCAAGCCTATTTCCTCGAGGAATACCATTTGAATCAGAATAAAAATGGCAATTTCCCATACAATATAAATCCACTGGCGTTTCTCCGATATGATGAAAAGGAGATTTACGAACGGGTCAAAGAACTTGGTTGGCAGCCACCCAAAGACACAGATCCCAACTCAACCAATTGCCTTTTGAATGCCTTTGCCAATCAGGTTCATATCCAAAAGCATCATTACAATCCTTATGCCATGGAGATGGCCGAGTTGGTGAGAGAGGGGATCCTTTCAGCAGACGAAGTACTTCGGCGAACCAATGAGACGATGGATTCCAGAATCATCGAAAATGTAAAGATAAAACTCGGGCTTTAAAAAAAATTGCAACACTAAAGTATTGACTTTATCCATTTTTGAATTGTGAGTTTTAAGTTTTGAATGGGAAGAGCAGATTTTCAAATTAAAGAAGAAGATAAGAATGATATTATTAAAAGGACCTATAAATTTGCGCTAAGAACTTTATACATTGCTCAAAAATTGCCAAACAACCCTGTAATGAATAGAATCGTTGGCCAATTATAGTGAACGACTTTAAAAAGTAGTCATTGCGAGGAGCGAAGCGACGTGGCAATCCCGTGAGATTGCTTCACTTCGTTCGTAATGACACCTGAGAAATGTCAATTTATTTAAGTCGTTCACTATAGTTGGATCTGGTACTTCAATGGGTTCCAATACTGAGGAGGCCTCAGCAGGCTTTAGTAAAAGTGATTTCACTTTTAAGATGTCTATTGCATCTAAAGAAGCGCGTGAAGCCAATTACTGGTTTAGACTTTTGAGAGATTCGGGGCTGGTAAAGGATAAGCAAATTTTCAGTGAGATATTGGATGCCATTGATGAATCAGAACAAATCAAAAAAATTCTTACAAAGATTGTTAAGACATCTCAGAAATCAAAAAATGTTATTGCAGGACAGATAATTTAAAACTTATAACTTAACACTTATCATTTAGAACTATGAACCTTTGGTACGTCATCCAAACCAAACCTAAAAAAGAGGAAGAGGCAACAGGCTATCTCTCAACAAAAGGAGTAGAGATCTTTAACCCCCTTATGGAAACCTTTACGTTAAGAAATGGAAGGATGAACAAAGAATTTAAGCCCCTTTTCCCAGGATATATATTTGGAAAGTTTGATCTCGATCAAAATTATCCTCTGGTCAGATGGGGAAGGGGTGTTAAAAAAATACTGGGTTTTGGAGGATATCCCACATCTATTTCTGAAGAAATAGTAGAGATAATTAAAGAGAGAACCGATGCCGAGGGTATTGTGAGAGTAAAGCAAACTTTTAAAGCCAATGATGTGATTCGGATTAAAGCAGGCCCCCTCAAGGATCTTTTAGGAATCTTTGAAAGATGGGTCTCCGATAAAGAGCGGGTGAGGGTTCTCTTAAACTTAATCGGATTTCAGCCGAGCATTGAACTTCATTACTCGATGATCGAAAAAGTTGCTTGAACCGAAGGTTCAAGTGTTTATTGAGTTCATTGGGTTTGTCGAGTTTATTGAGTTAACCCAAGCAACTCAAGTAACCCAAGTAACTCAAATAACTTCGGTACTTAACCTTTTCCCACATTTTATGTGGCCATCACAAGCCAATATAGCAATACTTTCCGTAGAATTTGAAGAAATTCGAACCGGCGGTAGCCTATCTGGGTTTATTGAGTTTATTGGGTTCATTGAGTTTATTGAGTTAACCCAAGTAACTCAAGCAACCCAAGTGACCCATGAAAATAACTTGTTTCGAAGATATTGAAGCCTGGCAGCAGGCCCGAAAACTTGTCAGGATGCTTTATGAGGTTGTTAACAAAAACAACAAGTTCAGAAAAGATTTTCGTCTTGTAAATCAGATTCAAGATGCAGCAGATTCCTCAATGTCCAACATTGCGGAGGGTTTCGCGAGAAAGGGCAACAGGGAATTTGTCCAGTTTCTTTTTATATCCAAAAGCTCCGCTGCAGAAGTCCAAAGCCACCTTTATGTCGCACTTGATCGGGGATATGTATCTCAGGACGAATTTGATATGATTTATAACCAGGCGGAGATCGTCTCAAAAATGGACTCAGGCTTCATCAAATACTTAAACTCTCAACTCAAGTAACTCAACAAACCCAAGTAACTCAAGTAACTCAACAAACCCAAGTAACCCGATTCGGAGGTGCAGATGAAAGACATTCTTGACCAGATGGAAGAACATATTGCAGCAATCCGAAACCTCCAGAGGAATTTCGATT
>JBFMAE010000236.1:0-9269 GCA_040756085.1 Thermodesulfobacteriota bacterium
CTTAATAGCTTGGTTCCCATTAACGATTACCTTGGGAGAAAAAGCTTGGGGTCAAATCTTTATCTTTGACTTTACTTTCATTTTGTTTCAAGAGGAACCGCATAGAATCTCTCCTCCAACCAGCTATATCAAGAATAAAGATTTGACCCCATGTCCCGCACCGCTCTAAGATTTCCTCCGACACCCCTGCCGGTTCTATTCCAAACCCGAGACTGAGGGATTACCTTTGCAGAAATTAACTTATCTCGACCCTAAAAAAGATATAGGAATCCAAAAAAATAAAAAAACTCCTTTTGGGCAAGAGGTTTCGGTGATATAGAATATCACCTGTAAGGTGAAACCAAAAGACCAAAAGGAGGTTGATAGTCATGATACAGCAAACCATCTTCCCATTCAAGATAGAAATGACGAAGGAGAGACTAACGGCCCACGGGGGTCTGGCCTTGATGGCAGAATTCAATCACGGGATTGGGCTGAGAGAGCTGACGGATCGATATCTTCCGGGTCCTGGGAGCAATCGGGGTTTTGATCCTTCGGAGATTGTGGATGCAGTGGTGTTGATGTTGCAAGGGGGAGGGAGAAGCCTGGAGGATTTAAGGGAGCTAAAAAATGAAGAAGGGTTAATGAAGCTGATTGGACGAGAGGAGATTCCAGAGCCAGATACGGTGGGAGATTGGCTAAGGAGGATGGGAGATCCAAAGACAGGACAACTGGGATTAGAAGGGTTGGATAGAGTTCGGGATAAGATAAACGAAAGGGTTTTGAAAAAGGATGGGATCAAGGAATACACGTTGGACGCAGACGCGACGGAGATTATAGGTGAGAAAGCCGATGCCTTGTTCACCTATAATGGGAACAAGGGTTATATGCCGATGCTCGGGTTTTTGTATGAGAATCCGGTGTGTCTTTTGGATGAATTTCGGGAGGGCAATGTGGCTCCAGCCTTTGGGCAGAAGGAGTTTTACCTTCGATGCAAACAGCGCCTGCCTGCCGCAGGCAGGGATGCCCCGGGGCAAAGAGATTGGGTATTATCGAGGGGACAGTGCCTCGTATCAAGCGGGTCTTTTCAATCAGTTAGAAGAGGATGGAGTGAAGTACGGGATCACGGTGGATCAGGACAAAGCGGTGAAATCGGCAATTGCTTTGATACGGAGTGGAGATTGGAAGGAGCCGGTGAAGGGCTATGGTTATGAGTTAGCGGAGACGGTACATTGTATGAATGAGACGAAGAAGGCTTTTCGTTTGGTGGTCAAGCGAGAGATTCGGAGACAGGGGGAGCTCTTTGAGAAAGAGGGGCAATATTTTTATCATGCTGTAGCGACGAACTGGTTGGAGGAGGAGAAGAATACAGAGGAGGTTCTGAAGTGGCACAATCAGAGGGGGCAGGCGGAGAACTTCAATAAAGAGCTCAAGATTGGGTTAGGAATGGAGCGGATGCCTTGTGGGCAGACCCATGCCAATGCTGTGTTCTTTAGGATCGGAGTTTTGGCCTACAATCTTTTTATTGGATTCAAACGGCTTTCGTGTCCGGAGTCTTAGATGAAACATACCATTGCGACGTTTCGTTGGAAGATGGTGCAGGTGGCGGGTCGGATTGTGAAACATGCTGGAGAGACGGTTTTAAAGTTGATGATTGATCTGGAGAAGTTGGAATTGTTTAAAGGGATCAGACGGAAATGCTTTGAACTGAGTTTATGTCCAGATGGGTGAAAACAGAGACGAATACAGCGGAAAAAGAAAGGCCAAGGGAGTAGTCTGTCCGAAGACTGAGGGAATTACAAAAACTGGTGGGTCTTTGATTTAGTCGTATATGGATAAGGAGACGGTTTAAAGAAACAAGGGCTCTTTACCCGAAAAACGTCTCCAAATCCCCGCGGCTAGATGCGAGCCGTTTTTCTAAATCGGGATTTGGGCTCGACATTTTTCTTGACAAAAGGGCTTATTTTTAATATGAAAAGATGAGTTAGAAGTTGTTCCTTTTCAACTATCACTTCTAACTTTCTTAAAATTTTTTTCAATCCTTTGAAGAAGGGAGGTGATATCGTCCGAGACCTCCGATCATTTCCAATAAATTCGTTTTTTTCCAAAAACCCTTAAATAAGGAGGACTTCCTATGAATGAGAAAAAGACAGAAGTCCGAGGAACTTTCGAGTTCCTGAGGGATTGGGGTGATGCCCTCACCCGCTGGACAGAGCGATGGATTCCAGATGCTTTCGTTATCGTCATTGTTTTGAGTATTGTCACCTTTATCTTAGCCCTCATCTGGGGATTCAAGCCAGAAGTTGGTGTTGGTTCAAGAGCGTTTGAATCGATTAAAGCCTGGGGAAATGGATTCTGGGCTTTGCTCGCATTTGCGATGCAGATGTGTCTCATCATGATGACAGGCTATATCCTGGCCTGTTCTCCTCCTGTTCGAAGACTGTTGGATGGGATCTCTGGTTGGTCCAATCCTGAAAAACCCTATCAGGCCATCATCATCATGGCCCTCTTTTCAATGATCGTGGCCTGGCTCAACTGGGGATTGAGTCTGATTGGAAGTGCGATGTTGGCCCTCTTCATTGTGAGGAGAAATCCAAAGGTGGATTACCGACTTCTTATTGCCGCAGCCTATTTAGGTCTGGGTTGTACCTGGCACTCAGGTCTCTCAGGCTCTGCAACCTTGCTCGTCGCCACTCCAGATAACTTCTTGATAAAAGCAAAATTGTTGGATGCGGTCATCCCCACTACCAACACGATCTTTCATCCCTTCAACATTATCCTGACGATCATCATCGTAGCTATCGTCACCATCCTAATGGGATTAATGCACCCGAAACCGGAGAAGGCCTTTGTTGTGAAGCCTGAATTGATGGATAAACTCAAGCTTTATGAAGCTCCTCCAAAACCCGTCAAATATGAAAGCCCTTCGGATTGGATGAACTGGTGGCCTGGGTTTAATATTATAGTATTCATCGGAGCGCTCATCTGGTTGATCTGGAACTTTTCAACCAAAGGCATCGGAAAGGGACTCACCCTTGATACGGTAAATTTCACAATGTTAATGTTAGGAATTCTTTTTCACTGGAGACCATGGTCATTTTTGAAAGCCACCGAAGATGCAGCGAAGGCGGTCTGGGGAATTGTCATTCAATTTCCCTTTTATGCGGGGATCTTTGGTCTCTTCAAATTTACCATGCTCTCTCAGGCATTCACGAATGCCTTTGTAGCGATCTCAACTCCAATGACCTTTCCTCTCTTCATCTACTGGTATGGAGGGCTTCTCAATTACCTCATCCCATCTGGGGGTAGTGAGTGGGCAGTGGTTTCGCCATACATCATCCCAGCAGCAAAAGAATTGGGAGTTGGGTTGGGGACGACAGTGGTCACCTATGCCTGGTCGGATATGTTGACCGATATGATTCAACCCTTCTGGGCGATTGCCATGTTAGCTGTGGTAAAATTAAATTTCAGGGATATCATGGGCTGGTTGCTCATGGTCTTCTTCGTCTACTTCATTATCACCTCTCTTGCGTTTCTTTTCATTGTCCCCAACTTCTAATAATAAAAAAGGGCCTGCCTCCTGTCCGGAGACAGGCCCTCAAAATGATTCATCAAATCTTTTTATTCCCAATAACGATCATTAGAGAGGCGCTCTTCCACATTCATCTTATAAAACTCCTGGATAGGGATGAGAACGTCTCTCTCCTTTTCATAAACCGCTTTCAGGGCATTTCTGACAATCTCCACCCCCTTGGGCGTCATCTTTCCAAGGGGTGGACGACACGGCCCGGAGGGTATCCCCAGCCCCTTCATCATCGTCTTGATGGCCAGCGGATTTCTGAATTTCGCCGGAACCTCAAACCCTTCATAAGATTCGACCGTGTTCACCGTCACCACTTTGAAGAGAGGATCCAGAACTTCTCTCAGCCGGTTGGCCCTCTCCATCTCTCCCTTTCGTATCGCTTTTACCATTTCGAAAATGGGACCTGGAACGATGTTCGACATCACCGAGACCACCCCGGAGGCACGAATATCATCTCTGTTCATCATCTCAAAGGTCTTATCATCATCTCCGGAGAGGATGTCGAAGTCTTCTCCACACAGAACTCTTGTCTTGGCCATCCGCTCGAGATCGCCGGTTGCCTCTTTCACCGATCTCACATTTTTAAATTTACGATGGAGAATGGTCAGATCCTCCACCTCCAATTTCGTCCCTGTTCTTCCCGGGATGACATAAGGCATGACAAAAGCTCTACGGAATGCTTTTGCAATCACTTCATAGTAATGCGTCCTCAGTTCAAGGGAGGATGGCCCATTATAATAACAATCCACCAGCAGCGCACCCTGAGCTCCCACCTCGACAGCATGCTTTGTTCCCCGCAGGGCCTCTTTCGTGGAATTCGAACCTGTCCCTGCCATCACAAAGGCTTTGCCCTTTGCCAACTTGGTTGTCTTTGCGATCACCCGATCGTGCTCCCTCCAGTCCAGAGTGGGAGACTCGCCTGTCGTCCCAGTGGGGACGAGATTCGCTCCATTCTCTATCTGGAAGCGAACATTCTTCTCCAGACCCTCAAAATCGACCTCTCCCTTTCGATTAAAGGGGGTCACCATAGCTGTCCAGCAACCTTCAAACTTCTCAAGTTTCATCACTACCTCCTCCTTCTTCCCATTAGGATATTTTTCATTCTATGAAGGAAAAGAATAAAATTTCAAGGAGAAACTATTCACAAGCTCATTTTTTTCTTGATACCTGTATAAAATTACAGTATAAGAAATCTAACTTTAAGTTTTTCATGTCTGACCATGGTGATAAAACAATCTGTATTAACAAAACGCCAAGCGGAAATTTTAAATTTTATCAAAACCCATATTCAATATTCGGGCTTCCCCCCCCACCATTTCTGAAATTCAAGGACAATTCTCTCTTAAATCCCTGTTCACGCCAGCTATTTATGAGCTAAAAAAGGGATAAAATTGGGTGACACTTTTGGTTGATGTAAACCTTAATATATCCCTTAGATCGAAGCCAAGACTCTAAGGCAATTCTCCAGGCCGACTCTCTGATATCCTGTCCGGATTGCTTCATTGCCGATAAGATCCTTTCCACTTTTTCCATTATAGTATCATAAATCTCCCTCCTTTCACGCTTCGTAAATGCCGGTTTATCGGTAGGAGCAAAAAACATTTGGCAGGAGGTCTTTCCATCCAGACAAGGCCGGATCCGATGGTTTAGATCATTTACCACAGCCTCCGCATACGCACCGATATGGTCTCGACATTCAAGTATACCCAACGCAACTTTCTCCCGCAAACAGCTTTTTACCTCCCGTTGCGACTCCTCAATCGCTCCATTATACGGTGCATAATACTCAGGGCTGTTTAAAGGCAAAACGAAGAATTCCTCCAAAACATTATTCACGGCCAAATGGTTCATATTGCCCTCATTATCTCGCTTCAGCACTAAAGGAGCCCCATAGCGATCAAATTTCTCGTTCAGGTACCCTGCGATCTCTTCCCCTACCGGATAATCTCCCGCCAGGGGTAAGAACTTATACCTCGATCCCAAGTCCTGCATATTGCACAGATAGATTTTAGAGCTCAGGCCCACGTCGTATTCCGTGCCGTCCATTGCCCAGGCGACCCCCGGCCTCTGCCATTCAATCCGCCGAAGATGCCGTCGATAACCCGACGCAAGATCACGGCGTACCTGCTCTATCATTCGTCCCAACTTCCGCCGTGACACACTAAAACGATACCGTTGGTACAATTCGGTTGTTCCCACGCTCCGCTTCCAGCCGTGATCTAACAATCGGATCTCGGTATCCAAAACCGAAGTATCAAATGGCACCACCTTCTTGGGACCCGGCCGTTTCACAACGGCTTCACTTTTTTGGATTCGCAGGCGCCATCGGTTAAAGCTCGACAAAGGCAGTTGAAGAGTCCTGCAAATGGGGGGTGTTATTTACCTCACTGAGGAGATGGTATGGAATGAAGGATTAGCAGAATAATCGGACCAGTGGTATAAGGGTAGATGAAATTGCGAGGTAAGGAATTGACCTTGCAAAAATAACCCAGCATCACAAGGAGGCAAGTCCGAAGGTTCTTGGCAGCCAGAAGACTTCGCCTCCTCGTGAGCAAGGCAGCCGACAATTCAGCTACCCTACTTTAACAAATTTGAGACGATTTGGGAATACGAAAAATCATTTCTTTCGGATCAGATTGATTTTGTCTCTTTCCTTGGGGTGCACTGCGCGATCTGCGGCGGCGAGGATTGCTACCGACCGATGGCCCCCTATTGGCGTTATGCCATCGAGCTGTTGCCAAAGTTTAAGAAGAGGCGGATACCGATTGCCCGGTTTTTATGTCGGAGGCGCCGCAAGACCTTTTCTTTGTTGCCCATCCAATTAATTCCTTACTTTCAGTACACGGTGGGTGCCGTGGTGGGCACTCTGTTTTTGGGGATGGGATGTTGGCAGATGGGGCAGAAGGGCTTTCATGGCGCGTCGGTGAAAGTGGACGAAGTAGACCCGGGGAGTTTGGTGACCCCATGGTTAATTACCTGCTGGCTGGTCGCTGTGGTCCAAGGGCTTTGCCGTGGCCATGCCGCGTTGAGGCAATTTTATAACCTGGACGGCGTACACACTCTGGCAAAGGCTGAGGGGTGGCAGGAGGCAGCGACTTACTTTGTGGCTTTTGGCTTAAAGCCGAAGATGGACTCTATTGCTCTTTTGATGGACCTCATGTATCGCTACTGCCGAGCAACGGGCCAGTTTCTCTTCGGCACGCCTTCTCAATATCGGGGCTCTGTCCGTCCATAAGTTTTTCTTTCTCAAAATCCCCCTGTGGTTGTCCGAACGAAATCTTTCCCTTTGCTTTGACTGACCTCTCTCGGCGATTCTGGGATCAGGGTTGTGAGAGCGGGTGTACAGAGCCTTGCTAACGGTCGATGTTTGTATGAATTTATCATGGGCTTCATGATCATCTCGTAGAGCCGAGTCTCCGACTTGCTTCGATGATCAAAAAACTCATACAGGAGGACAAGCCCATGGATAAAGAGATACGAGAAAAGATCGCCCTCAAACGCTATCAGCTCATCAGCCCCGTGCTGGCCGAACCCGCAAGGGCTCAGAACGAGTATTTTCGGAAACAGGCCGAGATCGAACATGAGTTCCCCCGCTACGGCCTCAGGAAAGTCCGGGTTTCCACCATGAAGGCCTGGCTCCGGAAGTATCGGAAGGAAGGGTTTGATTCTCTCAAACCCAAAAACCGCTCCGACGGGGGTAGACCCAAACGCTTCACGGAGGATCTCCTCAAGACCATTGAGATCAAATGCAAGGCCTATCCCTCCCTGCCCGTGCAAAAACTTTATGAAATGCTTCGGGATCAGGATCTATTGGGACAGCCTCCGGTTCACTACAACACCTTACTCCGGGTGGTCAAAGAGCAGGGATGGCTCCCGCTCAAGAATCGGACCGATGTGCGCAAAGCCTACGAAGTGGACAATGTCAATGACCTCTGGATTGCGGATTTCATGCATGGCCCTCAGGTCCGCATCGCGAATCGTTCGGCCAAGGCTATCCTTTGCGCTATCCTCGATGACCACTCCCGCATGGTGGTTGGCCATGTCTTCAGCACCTCCGAGACGATCAGCACTCTGACGGTCGTCCTCAAGGAGGCCTTTCTGGCCTATGGAATCCCAAAGCGCCTTTATTGCGATAATGGTTCGACGTTCTCTTCCGATCTGTTGACGCGAAGCTGTGCTCAGGCCGCAATCTCGCTGATCCACTCCAAACCCTATGACAGTCCCTCTCGTGGAAAGATTGAACGCTTCTTCCGCACCGTCCGTGAACGGTTCCTCTCGGCTCTCCGGGAGGGTCTAACCCTGGAGGAACTGAATGAAGCCTTTTCTCTCTGGCTGAAGGACGATTACCACCATAAACTTCACACCGGGATCGAGGAGAGACCCATCGACCGGTATAACAGTTCTGTAGGCCGGGCCCTGATCCGAAGACTCTCCCGAGAGGAGTTGGATGAAATCTTTCTCATCCGCCACGAACGGGTCGTCAATCACGATGCCACCATCAGCTTCAAAGGTTCTCTCTACGAAGTCCCCGCCGCCTATATCCGTCAACGTATCGAGATCCGCCACCCTGTCGATGCCCCTGAAGAACTCTTCCTCTACGACAACGGCCTTCGGGTGGGCCGAATCAGGTTGCTCGATAAACAGGAAAATGCCCGCACCTTCCGGCCTCAGCAGGTCTTGACCCATCTGTCCTTTCACAAAGGGGAGGTCCTGCCATGAAAGACCTGCTCGCCTGGTTTGGTCTCAAAGGGTTTCCTTTTGATAAAAATCTCAAGACCCAGGATGTCTTCGAGACGGAGCCCTTCAAGGAAGCCATGGCTCGCTTCGACTATATCAAACGCCGAGGCGGCATCTTGCTTCTGACCGGAGACCCTGGGGTGGGAAAAACCCTCGCCCTGAGACGCTACGTAGATACCCTTAATGAGAACCTTTTCAAACCATACTATACCCCTCTGTCTACCTTGAGTCGGGCGGACTTGCTGTATCACTTAAATCGTCTCCTCGGTCTGCCTCCCCGACTCTCTAAGAGCGCCATCTATGGCCAGATCCAAAAAACGCTTCTGGAATCGAAGGAGAGTTCAGGGAAAACCGTCTTTCTCATCATCGACGAGGCCCATCTTCTCCAGACCGGCCCCCTGGAAGAACTGAGACTACTGACCAACTTCAAGATGGACTCCTATGACCCCTTCATCCTGGTCCTCTCCGGTCAGTCCGATCTGAAGCGGATCATGGAGTTTGCCGTCATGGAACCTTTTAACCAGAGAATCGCCATGCGTTATCACATGCCCGGCCTTACTCTCGAACAAACCAAACACTATGTCCATCATCACCTCAAACTGGCGGGCGCAAAGGAGCCTCTCCTGGATGAGCATGCCCTGGAGGCCGTCCATCAAGTCTCGTTCGGCATCCCCAGAAAAATCGGCACCGTCGTCGAACAGGCCCTCACTTACGCCATGTTCGACCAAAAACGCACCGTCACCCCTGAAATGGTGCTCAAGGTCAAGAACCTCGAAGGCTAACAAAGAAAGGAGACAAGATGAAAACTGAAAAGGAAATCCAAACCGCGGAATAATTAGGGACGTTGGTTCAAATACAACTTGATTTTGGCAGAGGATAGGAGTAGGATACGGGCATATTCCAAGACAAGGGAGACTCGATGCCTCGGGGACGATACATCAACGAGCAAACGTTGCACGATTTTCGGGAG
>JBFMAE010000237.1:0-2749 GCA_040756085.1 Thermodesulfobacteriota bacterium
TTTGAAATGCTTAGACCCAATTTTTTAAATTCAAAAAAGGAAAATTCAAGATGCCTCCATTTCCAACATATTGATATTGCAGCACAATAACATTCTTTGTTTCAAAAACTCAGGAAACTCCAAAATAGAAATAGGTTGAAAAAATGGAGAAACCTTGATACGCTTGATTAAACTCAGACCTTAATAGGAAGATCTATGGTGGAGGTGAAAGGGCCATGGTAAAGTTTTTATTCGGGGTGATCATTGGCATACTCATCTTCTTTTTCTTCGTCTATTTTGGGGGTGGGAAGGCGGTGAAGAAGGTTGGAGAGGAGTTGACCGACACCGGTAAAAAGATAGAAGTCTTAGAGGAGATGGTAAGGAAGGAAAGGGATGAGGCTTTAAAGGGAATTAAGAAAAAAATCCTCAAAGAGGAGAAGGAGACCCAGAAGAAGAGTCAATAGGTGACAGAAAAGTCCTTAAACTCTCCAGTATAATCTTCCCAAGCGAGATGAACTTTCGTCACCCTTGCCTCAGAGGGACCTCGATGGCACCACTGGATAATCCGATCCACCTTCTCCTGATCGCCTTCAAAGACTGCTTCGACACGACCGTCCCTGCGATTTCTAACCCAACCTTTCACTCCCAGGATCATTGCCATCTCCTGAGTGTGGGAACGGAAGAAGACCCCCTGAACCCTTCCTTCAATGATAACCCTTGCCCTCACCTTTTCCATGTTGTTTCAAACAATTATCATAGGATCTCTATAAAATCAACGATGAAATGGACCGGTGTCGTGGCAAAGAGCGTTGGCGATGAGGCAATCTCAAAATCTCTGGATAGAAGATCGAGATTACTTCGCCCCCCCTGCACCATGACAGGGGAGGGCTCTGCCTTCCAGAGAATAGAGAAATTTGACTTGAAAAGGCCAAATCGAATCGATTAGAATTCCAATTAATTTGCCTCAAGGGGTGAGCAATTTCCTAAAATGAAAAGAGTCTACTTAGGGATTGATGTAGGTTCAGTGAGTGCCAATACCGTCATCATGGATGACCAACGGAATGTGCTGGAGGAACATTACACACGCATCAAAGGGCAGCCGCTCCAGACCGTTCAGAAGATATTGGAAGAGATACTCCAGCGTATTTCACTCGAACAGTTCTACTCGCTCTCTTTTACCGGGATCGGAGGCAAACTTCTCTCTGAACTCTCGGGTGGAAATTTCGTCAATGAGATCATCGCCCAGACAAAGGCCGTTCAACATTTTTATCCCGAGGTCAGGACGATCATTGATATCGGGGGAGAGGATTCGAAGCTGATCCTCATCGAGAAAGAAAGGGAGCACTTCAAGATCAGCGATTTCTCGATGAACACTCTCTGCGCAGCCGGAACGGGATCCTTTCTCGATCAGCAGGCCAGCCGGTTGGGCCTGACCATCGAAGAGTTTGGAGAGCTGGCTCTGAAATCGACAAACCCACCTCGCATCGCCGGACGGTGCAGTGTCTTCGCCAAATCGGATATGATCCATCTTCAACAGATCGCCACACCCGATTACGACATCGTCGCCGGCCTCTGCTATGCCCTGGCCAGAAATTTTAAGAGCAACATCGGCAAGGGAAAGACCTTTGTGAAGCCCATCTCCTTTCAGGGGGGTGTGGCCGCCAGTGTAGGGATGCGGAGGGCGTTTCAAGATGTGTTGGAACTTTCTGACGGAGAGCTCATCATCCCGAAACATTTTACTTCGATGGGGGCCATTGGTGCGATCTTGGTGACCCAGGAGAACAAGGAGACCACAATGGTAGGGGCGTTAAATTTAACGCCCCTACATCAATATCTCCGGGAACATCAGGAAGCACATACCTCATTAAAACCTCTTTCTCTCTCTTCCAAGCATCTCGTTCAAAGAGAAGAGGGGAAACCCTTCTCAGGGGTTTCGAGGGAAGAGAAGATGGAGGCCTACTTAGGGCTCGATGTAGGCTCGATCAGTACCAATCTGGTTGTGATCGATCGAGAGAAACGGGTCCTTTCCAAACGCTATCTCATGACAGCAGGGCGGCCCATCGAGGCTGTTCGCATTGGCCTTCAGGAGATCGGTGAAGAGATAGGGGACCGGGTGGAGATCAGAGGGGTCGGCACCACCGGCTCCGGTCGTTACCTCACCGCAGATTTCGTGGGTGCTGATCTGGTGCGCAATGAGATCACTGCCCAGGCCACGGCCGCGGTGTACATTGATCCGAATGTCGATACGATCTTTGAGATCGGTGGACAGGATTCAAAATTTATCAGCCTCGACAAAGGAGTGGTCATCGATTTTGAGATGAACAAGGTTTGTGCGGCAGGGACCGGTTCTTTTCTGGAAGAGCAGGCCGAAAAACTGGATATCTCCATCAAGGAGGAATTCGGGAGGCTTGCACTCTCCTCGGAAGAGCCGGTAAGGATGGGTGAGCGATGTACGGTCTTTATCGAATCCGATCTGGTTCATCACCAACAGAGGGGTGCGAAAAAGGATGACCTGATTGCGGGACTCAGTTACTCCATTGTCCAGAACTACCTCAACCGGGTGGTCGGGGACCGACGTATCGGAAATCGGATCTTTTTCCAGGGAGGGACAGCCTTCAATAGAGGGGTGGTTGCGGCCTTTGAGAAGGTTCTGGATAGGGAGGTCATCGTTCCAGAAAATCACGATGTGACAGGGGCCATCGGAGTCGCCATCCTGGCCATGGAGGAACGGACATGGGAGCGGTCAAGTTTCAAAGGATTTGATCTGAGC
>JBFMAE010000238.1:0-2592 GCA_040756085.1 Thermodesulfobacteriota bacterium
CAACTCATCTTATGTTTACCCTTCGGATGGGACTGACAACAAACCCCACACCTGGAGTTATTTTAAGATTGACAGAGGGATCTGGCCTCTCAATAAACAACTCGATCCTTACTACCCGGCTACAGGAGGCAATCCCGGAGAAAATGAAAACCACTGGTTTTTTAAGAATTTTCCTGAAGTGGATGATTCAACCAATAGCTATGCCGTAAGAAATTCGATCGTTGATTTGCTTGATTTAACTCCAGTCCAAAGCCCAGAGTCCGGAAGATGGCATACCAAATTACCCTTTAAGAGCAACAGCATCACCTCCAATACCTCTGATTCACCTACTCAACAAACCCCACTTGCCAATTCCCTTACAATGGCAAAAATTTATTTTAATGACTATATCAATAAATATAAAGGCGGGGATTCACCGAGTAAGGCCAATTGCAGAGGCAACTATGTGATTCTATTAACCGATGGTTTGGAAAGTTGCCGATTCTTAGACTCCCCTCTAAACTCCAAACCCGATTATGGTGCGGCAGCCACTGCATCCGCAGAATTGCTGAGCATTGGAGTTAAAACATTCGTCATCGGTTTTGGGAAAGACATTAAGGGGAATGAGACCCTGAATAATATTGCCGTAAGCGGCGGAACAGAGAAGGCCTATTTTGCTGGGAATTTGGATGAATTAAAGACTGCATTTAAAACGATCTTTCAGGCAATTGGAGGATTTTATGCCAGATCAAACCCTGTTGTGACAGTGAACCGAGACAGGATTTATAGAGCTTATTTCAATCTTCCGGGTTGGGAGGGCCATCTGGTGTCTTATGGGTTGGATGCTCAGGGAAAAGTTGGCAATAAAATTTGGGATGCAGGCCAGGAAATGGCTCCTCCCACGGGAAAGAGGGGGGATATTTACACCTGGAATAAGGATAAAAATCCGGATGCCGTAGATTTCAAAGAAGCAAGTGCCGAGGCATTAAAAGACCTATTAAACTCCCCTGAAGAAGATATCAATGAAGATGGGAAGAAGGATACGGATGATTCCAAAACGATTATTAAATTCACGGATGATCCCAATTATGATGATGGGATACATGGACCGGGTTATTATAAAGGAAAAAGATCACCCAATTGGAAATTGGGAGACATTTACCATTCGACACCACTGGTTCTGGGTAAACCTCCTTTCAATTTCCCGGATAGCCTTTTTCCCAAGAAGTATTCAGATTTTAAGAATGCAAATGATAAGAGGCCGACGATGATCTATTTCGGTGCCAATGACGGGATGCTCCATGCGATCAATGACAGTGATGGGATAGAACGATTTGCCATCATTCCTAAAAACCTCCTCGGAAAGTTAAAAGAAATTAGAAAGGATCACCAGTTCTTTGTGGATTCGAGCCCGAGGATGTTTGATGTCTATTTTAAAGGGAAGGATGAATGGCGGACGGTCATTGTAAGCGGAGAGAGAAGCGGTGGAAATTACTATTTCGCTGTTGATGTGACCGATACCAGTAAGAAACCTGAAAGTCTCTGGGAATTGACAGACTCAGGAATGGGAAATACCTGGTCGAGGCCTGTCATGGGGATTGTTAAAATTGGGGGGCAATACAAGTTTGTCGCCTTTGCGGGAGGAGGATATTCTCTGACGGATAATGTCGGGAATACCTTTTATGTCGTTGACGTTGAAGACGGATCCATTTTGAGAAAATTTGATGTGGGAGATAAGGCGAACAAAGTACCGGCGGGAGCGACCGCTTTTGATAGGGATCAGGATGGCCTGGTCGACGCGGTTTATTTTGGAGATTTCCAGGGAGTTCTCTGGAAAGTCAAAATAGAAAAAGAAGAGGATATCACCAAATGGGAGTTGGTGAAATTATTCGAACCTGCTGAAAAAAATCCTATATTTTACCCCCCTGCGGTGACAAAGAATAACCAGGGGAAGGTTCTGGTCTATTTTGGCCAGGGAAACGAATTGAATATTTTTGAAAAGGAACAATACTATTATTTCTTTGAAATCTGGGATAATGACAACGTAGGAGTGAAAAATTGGGAAGTAAAGTTTGAAAATAAGGGGGAGAAGGTATTGGCAGCCCCAGCAGTGGCCAATAATGTCGTCTATTTCACCACCTGGGAATATACTGGAATTGAGCTTGATTGCGGCGCAGGGAAAGGGAGGCTATACGGGTTAACCACAACAAAACTGGGAGTTGAGGGAGGTGCTGACGCTCTGTATTTGGACCCGGATACGGGAGAGGAAATGCCAAAACCCAAAAGATATTTTGATCTGGGTAAAGGCATTCCTTCTGCTCCAATCGTGACAAACGGGATGATTTATATCTCAAGTAGTGTAGGTAAAAGTGAAGATGATATTAAACCCAAAGGAAAGGCAATTCGGAAATGGTCAAAAGGGAAGCTCAAATACTGGAGGGAAGTGATGAATTGAAGCTCATGTCATAGAATTTAACGGATAACCAAGGGCTATACAGCCTTAAACCTAAATTGAGCGATTCTTAATACTATTTTTAAAGATTAAGCCTTCTGGATTCCCGTTTTTACGGGAATGACATTTTCATTCAGTGGTCGATAGTCGTCATTCCTGCG
>JBFMAE010000239.1:0-5139 GCA_040756085.1 Thermodesulfobacteriota bacterium
TGGTAAATTTTTTGAAGAACTCTCGGTTTTCTCATGACACCCGCAGGCAGAAAGAAATCCGCCCCGTTGGCTCACACAATAAGGGCAGTTACAACAAGGAGAAAAAGCATCCGGGGAGAGGGCATGGCAAGAGCATTCAAACTTTGTTTTTGGAATGATGAGACTGATATGGAAAATTAAAAGGATAAAAAAGAAAGCATAATATCTTTTCTTCATGTCAAAATCTTATAAAAATCTCTGTATCTTGTCAATATAATTGGAAAATCGTTGAGTCATTACAGTTCAAAATAATCTTTAAGCAAATCCCGCAAGACTCTTTCCTCCTTAAATACCTCCCCGATCAGGATTTCACGGACGATTCCCTGTCGATCAATTAGAAAATTCGTGGGAATGGCATAAACTCCGTACCTTTTAGCCATCTTTCCTTCAGGATCCAAAGGGACGGAAAAGGTGACATCGAGCTGCGCGGTAAAGGCCAGGGCTACCTCAGCGCTCTGTTTGACATTGACGGCCAAAACAAGAAAACCTTCTTTTTTTAATCTGCGATAATATTTATCGATGACGGGCATTTCGTAACGACAATAGGGACACCAGTCAGCCCAGAATCTCAGAAGCACTACTTTTCCCCTGACTTTGTCTAAGCTCCAGACTTGGCCTTTCAGGTCCTGGCAATTAAAATCAATAGCGGGAGCTCCTAATTTTGGTAGAGACGATTTCTCAGCTTTTTCCTTGCAGGCAAAAGCCAACAAGATGATAAAGAGAAAAACTAATAGGAGCTTTAAAAACTTTGAATTCACCACTTTGGCTTCATTTCCCCTGGCTTAGGTGGGACCCAGTCCTCGGGAATGCAGCATCCTAAAGGCTTAAGTAGCTCTTCATATAAGACTTTCTTGCCTGTTTGCGTATCGATAAACACGGCCCAACCGCCAACCACTGAGGCTGGATGGAGGGCTTCCTCGGGGAAAAAATTAAAAGCATACACCCGATAATAGTCAATCGAGTTTTTCTTTTTAACCGGATAGATAAGGGTACTTTCAGCCAGTAGCATGCATTTCAGTTTTTTAAAGTCTTTGATTTGCTTCTGGCCAATTTTCAGTGCTTCTTCGTGACTTATCTTAGAGGTCACCGGCGCTTGAACATGGGGATAAAGTAAAGCGCCCAAAGATTTGATTCGTCCATTGGAATCGATAGCGAATCCAAGAGAAGATTCATAAATAATCGCACCATGAAAGGTTTGCCAGTAACTCACATACCAAGTATCTGATATTTTTTCAGCTCCTTTCAGTCTCAATTGGTCAGGCGCAATTTGGAGTAAGGATTTATATTTATTGACAAGTATAGGCCCTGTATGGGTGATCTCTTTCCTTGATAATTTTGAAAAATTTTTAATCTCTAAGAGGTTCGAATCGATTCCCCGGATGATCAAGGGAGCCCGGGTAAGAGAATCCCATTTGATAGATAATTTTTGGCCTTTATAACGGATAGTCTCGTCGTCCGTTCTTCCATTACCCTCTGATCCCGGATTTAAGAGAAGGATGAGTATGGTGAAGATAGCTGGTAGGATCGATAAAACAAATTTTGGTTTTTGAGAAGTCCTTGAAACTAACAAATTTAGACCTTGACACTTAAATAACGCTCCTGAATATCGGTCGCACTTTCTAGGGCAGAAGGCGTCCCCTCATAGACGACCGTGCCCTTTTCCATGATATAGACCCCCTGGCAGATATCCTTAATGGCCTTGAGATTCTGTTCCACCAAGAGGATGGTAGTCCCCTTCTCATTGATCGCTTTCACTGTTTCGGCAATCAATTTGACCAACAAAGGCATCAACCCTTCCATCGGTTCGTCCATCAGCATCAGCCTAGGGTTCGTTATCAGGGCCCTCCCTATAGCCAACATCTGTTGTTCTCCTCCGGAAAGGGTTCCGGCTTTCTGGGTGAGTCGTTCTTTCAATCTCGGAAAATATTCGAATATATCTTCGAGGGTCCTTTTATCCAACTCTCCCTTCACTACCGGTATCTTCAGGTTCTCCATCACGGTCAGTTTTGGGAAGAGGTGTCTGCCTTGTGGCATATAGGAAATGCCCATGCGAGGGATTTGGTAGGGTGGCAGAGCTGAAAGGTTAATATTATCCAGATGGACCGATCCACTTTTGGATGGTACCAGCCCCATAATGGACTTCAGGGTCGTTGATTTCCCTACTCCATTTCTACCAATCAGACCAACCAGTTTTCCCTCTTGTACTTCAAGGGATGTATTGTGTAAGACGTGAGATTCTCCGTAATAACAATTCAAATCTATTATCTTCAACATTTAGCTACCCAAATAAACTTTCTTAACTTCCTGGTTTTCCTTGATTTCCTCCGGAGGCCCCTCCGCAATAATGGATCCATAATGAAGCACGGAAATGTTATCCGCCAATTCCATCACCACACCCATGTCGTGTTCCACCAGGAGGATGGTTTGCCCTGAAAGCATGCTCCTCATTTTCTTGACCAGAGCTAGGGATTCCTGACTGTTAAGCCCTGCCGTTGGTTCATCGAGTAAAAGGAGATCAGGATCCTTACTTAAAGCGATTCCCATCTCCAGGATGCGTTGATCACCATAGGACAACTCGGAACAGATCAGATGAGCTTTATCTTTCAATCCAGTGAGCTCTAACATGGATTCCGTTTTTCCCTTCACATCCTGCCATTTCAATGCCTGTATAAAAGGGTTAAAAAATTTTTTCCGCGATTGAACCGCCGTCCATATATTTTCATAGACGGTCAAACCAGAAAAGAGACTCGTGAGCTGAAGGGTTCTGGCAATACCGATATGAGAGATCCGGTGGGGACTGAGATTGGTGGTCCCTTTCCCTTTGAAGAAGATCTGTCCACCGGAGACAGGAAGTGTTCCGTTGATGAGATTAAGTAATGTCGTCTTTCCGGCTCCATTTGGTCCGATCAGGGCCCGGAGCTCCCCTCTCATTACGGAGAGGTTCACCCTGTTGACAGCTATTAGGCCACCGAAAGATTTGCTCACCTCTTTAAGTTCCAGGATGAATTCTGTTGTTTCAGGCACTCGTTTACCCCCTCTTAAATCTCGATCGGATGAGGCCCACTAAACCTTTAGGGGCCATTAAGACCATTAAGACCAGGACAATACCTACAACCAGATCGGTGGCCATCAGAATATCGACCAGATAATGTTCTAAAGACATGACAATACCAGCTCCTAAAGCAGGGCCTATCAAGGTCCCCATTCCCCCAACAATCGTATAAACGACCGCATGTCCTGAAACCGACCAGTGAAGATAACCTGCACAGGCATATTTGAGGGTGAGGCTGTAAAGACCGCCAGCCAAGCCGCTTAACCCTCCGGCAATAACAAAGGCGATGAGTTTATAACGCTGGACATTATAACCGATCAACTCAGCCCTTTCCTCATTTTCTCTGATCGATATGAAGACCTTCCCCAAAGGAGACTGGACCATTCTTCTCAAAAAGAGATAGGCCATGGCGACAATGACCAAAACGAAATAATAGTTACCTTTAATATCCATCAAGTTTATTTGAAATAATCCCAGACGGAAAGGACGAGGTGAAAAGGTGAGGCCATCCGACCCACCAGTAAAGGAAGTCCAGGTCTCTCCAATGATATTCCCGATAATAGCGAAGATGATGGTAATAATGACAAAATGGATTCCAGTCAGTTTCACCGAAAAATATCCTACAAACCAGGCAAAGAGGATGGGAATGACAATGGAGAGGAGAAGGCTCAGTTCTGTATTAAAACCAAATTGTCGCATGAGAATTGTGACGGTATAACTCCCCAAGCCAAAAAAGAGGGCCTGTCCAAAGCTTAAGAGCCCTGTGTAGCCGAAGATCAGATCAAAAGAAATGGCAAATAGAATCCATACGAAAAGTTCTGTTAAAAAGGTTTGGTAGAAACGGCTTGCAAAAAAGGGAATAATAGCAAATACCATTAAGACAAGCCCGAAGATCAGGGGGAAACCAAAATTTTTTATTTTTGAAAAGGACATGCTCTACTCTTATTCTCCAAAAAGTCCCTGAGGCCTTAACAATAAAACAATGATCATAAATGCCAGAGCGAAGACCGTAGCAATCGAGGGGGGGACAAAGAGGGAACCGACCCCCTGGATTAAGGAGATCATAATGGCAGCGAGTACAGAACCTTCAAGGTTGCCCATCCCTCCCACGATCACGATGATGAAGGCCATGATGAGAACTTCACGGCCCATCATAAATTCGACAGACACAATGGGAGCAGCCAGTACTCCCGAGAAGGCGGCCAAAGCGGATCCCAAAACAAATGTCCACATATATACTTTTTTTACTGGTATCCCTAAGGCAACGGCCATTTCGCGGTCTTGTACCACGGCCCTCATCCAGAGACCGTACTTCGTCTTTCTTAAGAATATCCAAAGACCGATCATCAGCGCCATAGAGATCAAAGCGATCACTATACGCATCAATGGGTATTTTAATTCGAAAAGCGGAAAACTGTAGGCTACAGGTGGAGATATCCTTCTGGGTGAGCCACCAAAGATCATTAGGACCAATTGTTGAAGAGCTAACATCAAACCAAAGGTGCAGATAATGGTGATGATAGGTTTATCTTCAATGGTCCTTAGTAAACCCCTCTCCATGAGGATGCCGATCACACCGACACAAAGGGGGGCGATGGCCAGAGCCATCCAAAAATTTCCCGTCAGTTCAATCAGGTACCAGGCCACAACAGCCCCTAACATATAAAGTGCTCCATGGGCCATATTGATAATATGGAGGAGGCCAAAGATCATGTTTAAACCCAGAGCAATCAGGGCCATGATCATCCCCCAAACAATTCCATTCAAAATGGCAACAGCCAAATTGGATATCACGAATCTTATCCTTTTATACGCAGCGACAATAGTCGCATCAAGAACCCGTCATTCCTGCCCCGTATCATGTACGGGGCAAGCTTAGTCGATCCCGGAATGACAAACTGCTTAAGACTTATGTCGTCATGTATATTTGAATGGAATTTCAATTGAAGCCCCTCCCTGCTTCTCCTTCGAAGAGAAGCAAAGGGAGGGGCTTCAGACGGAAATTAATACAAACGCATTTAATAATTTGTTACTACTTTTTGTCATTG
>JBFMAE010000240.1:0-12838 GCA_040756085.1 Thermodesulfobacteriota bacterium
CTGGGCCAGGGCGAACATCCCGGACACAATGATCGTAAAAGAAGCGAAATAGGCTAAGGCGAGCCAGAGGTTCAAATCGGAGAGGAGTTTGGGACCGAAGACATACAGGACAACCCGTAACACACAAAAGACCCCTGCTTTGACCACGGCTACCGCATGGAGTAAAGCGCTAACCGGGGTTGGAGCCACCATGGCAGTGGGGAGCCATTCATGGATGGGCATCAGGGCTGCTTTGGTCCCAAAACCCAGAATAAAGGTGATAAAAAGAAGGCAAAGCATGGTGTCTGAACCATGCCCCTGGAGAAATCCTCCAGCGTTGAAATCGAGCGTTCCAGTTAGGTAGTAGGTCAGTCCGATGGAAAAAAAGATCAGCGTGGCACCTGTCAAGAGGTAGGCCAGATATTTTCTCCCTCCCTGAATGGCTTCGAGAGTCTCCTTATGGGCCACGAGAGGAAAGGTGGAAACCGTCAAGACCTCGTAGAAGACGAAAAGGGTGATCAGGTTACTGGCAAAGGCAACGCCCAGCGCTCCATTGAGGGCGAGGGCAAAACAGAAGAAAAATCTTGTCTGGGCATGTGCCTGGAGGCCTCTCATATATCCGATGGAATAGACGGAAGTAGCGATCCAAAGGACAGAGGCCAACAGTGCAAAGAAAAGCCCAAAGGCATCGATCCTGAATTGAAAAGCCACTCCGGGGAAAAGACCGATCAGGGTGCATTCAATCGTTTTCCCCTCCAGGATGGTGGGGATCATCGAGGCAGCAATAGAAAATTTGGTCACGGAGGCTAAGAGCGTCCAGAACTCTCTGAGGTTTCTTTTCCGTTCTCCGGTGAAAAGGATGAGAAGAGCTGCGATGGCTGAAACAAGAATAGCCAGGAGCGGCCTGATGGAAGTGACGACTTCCACGCCTGAACCTCCAGTCTTTTAAAAACCTGCCGGGATGGCGAACTGGATCATAGCAGAAACTATTTTTCCGCTCAACATCCCGACGGAGAATATCCCTGCGGTCAGCAGAAGTATTGGAATCAACATACTGAGAGGGGCTTCATCGATCATCACCCCCTCCTCTTTCCTTTCTTCATGATCGCCAAGGGCAGGTTTAAAATAGGTATGCTCTATGACCCGGAAGAAAAGGATGGCATTGAGAAGGCTGCTGACAAGCAAGATGGCGGCGAACCACCACTGTTTTCCATCCATGGCCCCTAAGACAAGATACCACTTGCTAAAAAAACCGCAGGTGGGCGGAATTCCAATGATGGAAAGGGCCGCGATCACAAAGGCGGCCATCGTGATGGGCATCTTCTTGTGCAATCCAGTGAGTTGCCCCATTTTTCGGCCCCATCCTTTGAAGGTGATTGCCCCTACGACCAAGAAAAGAGATGCCATCATCAAGGCATCGTTCATAATATGGAGAAGGGTCCCAGTGAGAGCATTCCTGTTCCCTAACCCCACACCTAAAGCAAGGTATCCCACTTCCGCAATCAGAACATAGGCAAGCATCCTTTTTAAGTCAGTTTGAGCCAACGCCAAGATACCGCCAAAGAGAATAGCGGAGGCTGCCACCCAACAGAGCAGAGGGGCGGCAGGTATCCATTCCCTCGAGAAGGAAGGGCTGAAAACCGAATACATGATTCGAATCAACACATAGGCCCCTACTTTTGTCGTTATAGGAGCAACCAGAGAACTGACCGCGGAAGGGGCATAGGTATATCCGTCGGGCAGCCATACATGTAAGGGGAAGAGGGCCATTTTGATGAAAACACCTACGATAAAGAAGGCAAAAGCCATGAGGACGACCTTTGAATGGTATAGAGGGGGTAACAAACGGGACAGGTCAGCCATGTTGAGCGATCCGGTTACGATGTAGAGATATCCGACGCCGAGCAGATAGAAGCAGGCACCGATGGTCCCGTAGATCATATAATTAAAGCTGGCAAAAGGCGCGCCATCTTCTCCGATCGCGATGAGGGCATATCCGGCGAGAGAGGCGATTTCAAGGAAGACATAGAGGTTAAACACATCACCCGTCACCACGATTCCCAAAAGGCCTGTCACCTGGAGGAGGTAAAGGCAACAGAAGTACACCGTCTTTTCAGGGAACTCCTTTTCCACCATCCGTCTGGAGGAGATCCCGATCAGGAGGCTGATCGAAGACACGATCACGGCGACGTAGGCATTGAGATGGTCTATCACATATTCAATCCCCCAAGGAGGATCCCAGTTCCCGAGATGGTAATGGAGCGTGCCGTGTGCCATCACCCTGTTTAAAATAGCAAAGGATGAGAAGGCGGAAACGGCAAGGGCGATCACCATCCATGGATAGCAAAGGCTTCTCCTCCACCATCCGGCTATGATGATGAAAAAAGCGGAGATCAGGGGAACGGTGATGATTAAAATCGGAAACGGGAGGGTGGTCATCGTCTCAGTGCTAAAATTTCATCTTCCTCAAGGGTTTTATATCTACGATAAATCATCAGGAGAAGAGCAAGAGCTACCCCAAAGGTGCTCACCATCACCACGATAGCGGTCAGCATGAGCACATGGGGTAGGGGATTTATATATTGGGTGGCCCCAATGGCCTGAAGGGTTTCTCCATGTCCGTTGAGGACAATGGGAATGGTTCCCCCATGTTTAGATCCAGTCGAAATGAAGTAGAGAATGATGGAGGTTTGAAAGATATTCATCCCCACGAGCTTTTTGACCAAATTCTTTTTGCCGATCATGGCATAGAAGCCTATCATCATCAGGATGATGTAGATCCAGTAATTGTATTTTCCGATGATCATCTCCAACTTATTTCTACCCCTTTTCGTTCCCGTTAAATGAGGAAAGGTCAAGAAAGATAGAAATCATGACGGCCATGACGGTGATCCCCACACCGACCTCTATGCCGAGGATTCCCATATATCGAGCGGAGACCGGATTGAGGAATAAAATTTTATGGAGCGTGCTGTAATCTAAATATGTTCCCCCCAAGATCATGCAGACAGCTCCGATCCCTGAATAGACGATCAGCCCCAAACTAATGAAGAGGAGGTTTCCCTTCTGGCTCATCCGTTTCTTTATCTCCTCGACATCATAGGACAGGCATAGGAGGATAAAACTTGCCCCTAATATCACCCCTCCCTGAAACCCTCCACCCGGGCTACCATGTCCGTGGGCAATTACATAAAGCCCATAAATTTGGATAAAGGGGATGAGGAGTCTGCAGACGGTCTGGATGATCACGTCATCAAAACGAGCGATCACGGTCTGAACCTCCTGATCAGAAGGATGCATGCAATTCCTGCAGTGAAGATGACCGTCGTCTCTCCCAATGTGTCATATCCCCTGTAATCCGCAAGGACCGATGTCACCATATTGGGGACGGCAGTTTCTTCCATTGTTTTTTCGATATACCTGGGTGAAACATGGAGGCTGGCCGGGGATTGGGGATCTCCCCAATTAGGCATATCTCCCGTTCCATAGACGAGAAGCGCTCCCGTCAGACATACGGCCATCAAGGCAATCCGTTTCAATCCTTCGTCCTCCTGGTTGTTTTTAAAATGGCGGCGATGAAAAATACGGTACTCACTCCCGCCCCCACCGAAGCCTCGGTGAAAGCAACATCGACCGCCCCCATCTCTGCCCAGAGGAGGCACATAAAGAAACTGTAGGCACCAAAAATAATCGCTGAGCTTAAAAGATCTTTCACCGTAATGGCGGCGATAGCGCAGATGATCACAAAGGCAAGAAGGATGAGGTCAAGCTGCCAGACCAATTTATTTCCTCCTCACTTCAACATCTTTGATCGGTTCTCCATCCTTGACCCAGGGGGGGATTCCAGAATCGAATGCCCCTCTCAACAGGGCATGGGTGGCTGTTGGACTGGTGAGGAACACAAAAACAGCAATAAATAGAATTTTAATACTGATCAATGTAAATCCACTGTAAAGTGCCAGACCAACCAGAGACAACAGGGTCCCTAAGGTATCACTTTTTCCGGTCGCATGCATCCTTGAATAAAAATCAGGGAAACGCAAAAATCCAACGGTTCCTGTCAGAAAGAAGAAGGTTCCAGCCGAGATTAGGAATATTGCCAATATGGTCATTTATGCCGTCCCCTTTCTCTGGAAATATTTTGCTGCTGCCAGGGTCACAATAAAATTGAGCAGGGCATAGACCAGGGAGATATCGACGAACATGTCTATTCTACGATATAAAAATCCGATAAGAACCAGGATGACGAGGGTTTTTGTGCCAATGACACTGGTTCCGATTAACCTGTTGAAGATCCCTGGTCCATAGACCACCCGGTACAGGCAGATCAATACCAAAAGACCCAGTATCAGGCCATTGGCAAGAAAGAAATTCTCCAAGTCAATCCTCCTTATAAATGCGATCGACCCTATCTTCCATCTCACCGGTTAATAGATCTTCAGCCACCTTCTTATCGATGGCGTGTACATAAAAAGACGCCTCTTTAAAAAGAACCGTAATCGTACCCGGGGTCAGGGTGATGGAATTGGCAAAAGTGGTCAGGGAGATATCCGTCTTCAATTTTATCTTAAATCTTATGATACGAGGGTCGATCAACCTGTCCATTTTCGGATGTAATACCAAATAGGCCACATGAATATTGGCTAATAGGATTTGGTAGAAAAGCCATGGGAGGTATTTCATAAACCGGAGGATTTGGAGAAGATGTCTTTTCCCGGCTTTTTTTTCAATAAAAAGTAGATCTCTGGAGAGATAAGCCACAATTATACAGGAGATAACCCCCAAAGACAAATGAAAAAGGTCAAGCTGTCCCGAGAGGAAAATCCAAAACCCGTATAGGATGATGAAAGTGATTAGAAAGACCATATCGAAAACAGCACCACTGTGAGCATTAAAAATTATAAATAAAACAAAGAATGAATATCAAACTCAGGAACGGGTTGTCAAGGTATTTAAGAGACCCAAATCCCGATTTAGAAAAGAAAAGCCCTTACCCAACCTGTCATTGCGAGCACCTGAAAGGTGCGTGGCAATCTCACCCGCTTCGACTGCGAAGCGAGGCGAGCCCAAAAGACCGAGATTGCTTCATTTCATTCGCCTGCCTACCGCAGGCAGGCAATGACACCTTCTAAATCGGAATTTGGGAGAGAGATTTCTGAAAAAGTCCAGAAATCTCTGATCACAAGGGTTAGGACCCGATTACACCTGGAGAGCGTATAGTAGTTTTTCAGAGCCCTCTTTTTCTTTGATTGACAGTCCAGTGATTTTTCAGTAAAGTCTATCCTGACCGCAGATAGATGGTTTGAAGTATCGATGAAGATTCGTATCAAGATTAAAACCTTCTTTTACAGGCACTTCTCCCCTTCAAGGATCTTTGTCCTCAGTTTTGCTGCAGTCATCCTGCTGGGTGCCATTCTCCTCCGGTTTCCATTTTCTGCCACGAAGGGACGTCTTACCTTTATAGATGCTCTCTTCACTTCCACTTCTGCGGTCTGTGTGACGGGTCTGGTGGTGATTGATAACGGGAAGGGTCTGACCTCTCTGGGCCAGGTGATCACCATCTTCCTCTTTCAGATTGGAGGGCTGGGTATTATCACCTTCTCCACTGTCTTTTTTGTTCTCATGGGCAGAGGAATTTCTTTTAAAGGGAGGGAGATTGTTCAATCCACATTCCTCCATACCCCTCGAAGTGATTTCTTCATCATCCTGAAAAAGATTCTCTGGTTCACTTTTATCTTCGAATCCCTGGGTACCCTCTTACTCTTTCTAAGATTTTCCAGGGATTTTCCTTTAGGAAGGGCCTTTTACCAGGCCCTCTATCATGCCATTTCTGCATTCAATAATTGTGGATTCTCACTCTTTTCGGATAGTTTAATTGGTTATCAAGGGGACTTGATCGTCAATTTAACCGTCATGGGGTTGCTCGTTATTGGAGGAATTGGGTTTATCGTTCAGTACGAAGTCTTTTCAAGGCTGAAGGGGGTCCAGGAAAAACTATCCGTCCATAGCCGGATTGTTCTGATCACTACAATAATCCTCATTCTTTCTGGCACTTTTTTATTCTTTTTCTTTGAAAGGAATCACATGATAAAAGATTTTCCATTCCAGACCAAGGTCTTGGTCTCTTTCTTTCAGTCCATCACCCCCCGGACCTGCGGCTTTAACACGGTGGAAATCGGAGCCCTGACCAATGCGACCATCCTCCTGTTGATCACCCTCATGTTCATCGGGGCCTCTCCAGGCTCAACAGGTGGAGGGGTTAAAACAACAAGCGCTGCGCTTCTTGTCATGTTGATGTGGAACCGCTTAAAAGGGAATCTGGATGTGAACATGTTCAACCGCACCGTTCCGAGGGAGATTGTGAGCCGAACGATCTCCATTATCTTTGCCTCGGCCTTTTCAATCTCTATTATCACATCAGTTCTTCTGATCACCGGGGGAGGAAATCTATCCCCCATAGAGAGTCGTCATTTTTTTGTAGAGTACCTTTTTGAAACGGTCTCTGCCTTTGGCACGGTGGGATTGTCCATGGGAATGACCTCCCAGTTAAGCGACATTCAAAAGCTGGCCATCATTTTGATGATGTTTGTCGGGAGGGTAGGGCCTCTCACCCTTGCTTTTTCCCTCTCCAGGAAGCCTGTGGAAGAGGGCTTGACTTATGCGGAAGAAGGGGTAATGGTAGGATAGATAATAGTGATAAGTGACCAGTGATAAGTAATCTGGTTCTTATTGGAGAAGTGGGTAAAAGAGAAGGGGGAGGTTGTATGAAACGAGTCGTGGTGATTGGGTTGGGAATTTTCGGTTTCAATATTGCAAAAGACCTTTATGAAAATGGATTCGAAGTCATTGTCATTGACAAGAATAAAGAGGTCATTCAGAAGATTAAGGATTTTTCCACCAAGGCGATCCTCGCCGATGGGACGAATAAAGAGGTGATAGAGTCTATCGGTATCCAGGAGGATGATGTGGTCATTATTTCTTTTGGAGAGGATTTGGCTGCCAGCACTCTCATCACCCTCCATCTCAAAGAGATGAAGGTAAGGCATATTATTGTGAAGGCCCCCAACGAGGATCACAGGCGCGTTTTAGAAAAGGTGGGGGCAACGGAAGTGATCATACCGGAGAGGGAGATGGCAGATAAAGTGGCCAAGGGTCTCATCGCTCCAAATGTCCTGGAATATATCCCTCTTTCGGAGGATTATACGATCTCAGAGATTGTTCCCCCTGCCCGTTTTTTCGGAAAAACGATCGGAGAACTTCATCTGAGAAGTAAATATCATATCGAAGTGATCGCTGTCAGAGAGGTGCTTCCTGACCGGATCAGGATGGTCCCCCGGGCCGATTTTGTGATCAAAGACAGTGATATTTTAGTGGTGATTGGTAAAGAAGAGGATATCCAAAAGATAAAGTAGGGAGATAGGGAGGCAGGAGGGGGCACCCCATCCCCCGATCCACTTCACAGGGATCAATCCATGAAGATTGTTATCATCGGAGCCGGAGAGGTTGGATTCTTTTTAGCCAAGAGGCTCTCTTATGAAAGACATGATCTGGTGATCATTGACGTTGATCCCGAGAAATGTGCCCATGCCCAGGATGCGCTGGATGTCTCCGTGGTTCAGGGCAATGCTTCCAGTCAAAGCGTCTTAACAGAAGCCGGTTTGGAATCTGCAGACATGCTGATTGCGGCTTCAGGTATTGACGAAATCAACATTATAGCCTGCATGGTCGCCTCTAAGATGGGGGTGAAACGAAAAATTGCCCGGGTGAGGAATCCGGATTATTATAGCGAATCATCCCTCCTTCGCCCTCAAGATGTGGGGGTCGATCTATTTATTCATCCGGAGGAAGAGGTGATCGAAGAGATCACCCGGCTTCTCCTGCGGGCTTCTGCTTCCGAGGTGATCGAATTTGAAAACGGGAAGATTTTGATGGTAGGGCTTAAACTTGACGCTGAATGTCCAAATCTCAATAAACCATTGAGAGAGATTGGAAGTGAGGAACAGAGGAAGAATTTCCGGGTCGTGGCCATGCTGAAAGGCGAAAAGACAATTATTCCTACCGGCAACGATTATTTTAATAAGAATGACCAGATCTTTGTGGTCACCAAGAGGGAGAGCCTACCACAGGTTATTTCCCTCACCGGAAAGACAGACCAGAAACTCGATAAAATCATGATTCTGGGAGGAGGTAAAATCGGCAGGGGATTGGCTGAGAGGTTAGAGAGGAAGATTGACGTCACCCTTATCGAATCGAATAAGGAAAAATCCGTCCGGTTGGCTTCCCAGCTAAAGAGAACAGCCGTTTTTCAAGCCGATGGGACAGAGATCGATACCCTGGCAAGAGAGGGGCTCCTCCACATGGATGCCTTTGTGGCGGTCACCTCAGACGATGAAACGAACATCATCTCCTGTTTACTGGCCAAGCATCTTAAGATTCAAAAGACCATTGCCTTGGTCAATAAATCTACCTATCTTCCCCTGATGCCCGTAATCGGAATTGATTCAACAGTAAACGTCCGCATTTCAACAGCGAATGCTATTCTACGGTTTATCAGGAGGGGGTCCATCCTTTCCGTGGCAACCTTTCATGGCATCGAGGCAGAAGCGATTGAATTTGAGATAAAGAAGACGAATAAGATCATCGGGAGACCGTTGAAGCAACTGGATCTTCCGGAAGGCGCACTCATCGCGGCGATTGTCCGAGGAGAGGAGGTTTTCGTCCCCTATGGGAATACCTCTATCGAATTTGGAGATAAAGTGATTGTCTTTGCTCTGCCAAAAGCCATCCTTTCCATTGAAAAGAGATTTGCTTAACCCAGATGTTGCATTAAAAAGGCAGTTGGGTGTGCTTCCAAACCTTTACCAAGCGGTTCTTTACTATGGTTTATGGGTAACATGCGATATTACCTAAGGTAACTTGTGCAATATGCTTGGAAACGGAGTAGCAAAACGTTCCAAGGTGCCACCCTGCCTGCCGGCAGGCAGGTGTAAAGGTTCTCCAGCACACCCAACTGCCCTTTGGATTTTTTTATGCAACTAGTGGGTTTGACATAGGGGCTTTCGTTGAAATTTTCCAATATCACGTATACGTTATCAGGCCTCTGGTTGCTCCTCAGCGGTTTCTTCACCATTCCATTAGCGTTCTCGCTCTATTATCAAGACGGTCTTTCCCTCATCTTTCTCCTCCAGATGGTGGGAATGGCCGTCCTGAGCCTGACCCTTCGGGTTTTCACCAAAAGGCCGACTGAACTTACCATCCGGGAGGGGTTTCTAACCGTCACGCTGAGCTGGACCACCTTATCGTTGTTCGGTTCTGTCCCTTTTATGGTGTCTGGTTTCATCCCTCACTTCACCGATGCCTTTTTTGAAACGATGTCAGGTTTCACCACCACAGGGGCCTCCATCCTCACCAATATCGAGGCCCTTCCAAAAAGTTTACTCCTCTGGCGCAACATGACGCAATGGTTAGGTGGAATGGGAGTGATCGCACTGGCCGTTGCCATTCTCCCTTTCCTGGGGGTAGGGGGGGTTCAGCTATTTAAGGCGGAAGTCCCGGGTCCCATCAAGGATAAAATTTCTCCTCGTATCAGTGAAACCGCCAAGATCCTCTGGGGAGTTTATTTCCTTTTTACGGTTGCAGAGACCATTCTCCTGATGGCTGGTGGTCTCTCTTTTTTCGAATCTCTTTGCACGACTTTTGGAACCATGGCCACGGGTGGATTTTCGCCTCGAAATGCGAACATCGCTGCCTACCCCTCCGGTTACGTGCATTATGTCATCACCCTATTTATGTTTATCGCTGGGGTAAATTTTTCTTTGCATTACTGGGTATTGAGAGGAAGGTTGAACCACTATTTTTCCAACCCTGAATTCCGCTTCTTTTTAGGCGTCATCTGCGTTGCCCTGGGAGGCATCATGCTGGCTCGATTGTCCGGCGGGGAATTTTTTTCTGAAGAACTGTTTCGAAGCTCTTTGTTCCAGACCGTATCGATCTTGACGACAACTGGATTTGTCACCCATGACTATGAACAGTGGCCTTTTATGACTCACATCGTTCTTTTATCTCTGATGTTCATCGGAGGATGCACCAGCTCCACAGGAGGGGGTATTAAAAATGTCAGAATCCAAATCCTTTTCAAATATATCGGAACGGAATTGAGAAAGTTATTTCACCCCCATGGTGTTTTCCCTATTAAGATGAAAGATAGACCTGTGCCGGAGAACATCATCTCGAATATCATGGGATTCATCCTCCTGTATCTGCTCATCTTCTTTTTCGGTGTAATGGCGATGGCCGGGCTTGGTCTGGATATTGATACCTCCATCGGTGCCGTGGCCGCAACCCTCGGAAACGTTGGTCCCGGAATAGGCGGCGTTGGCCCCATGGATAATTACTCCCATCTCTCCATTCTGGGCAAATGGATACTCTCTTTCTTGATGATGGTTGGTCGGTTAGAAATTTATACGGTCCTGGTCATTTTTACCCGTCATTTCTGGGATTAAAGTATCACCCCATCACCCTATCTCCTTATCACTCTTTCTTTGCGGGTTTTCCCTGAGATGACCAAAGTGATCTCTCCTTTCAACTTCCTTCCTTCCATCTGATTTAGGATTTGACTCACTTTACCCCTTAGAACCTCCTCATAGGTCTTTGTCAATTCCCGGGTAAGAACGATTTCCCGATCCCCCAGAATATCGAAGATATCCTCCAGGGTTTCGGAGATGCGGTGGGGGGATTCATAAAAGATGAGTGTTTCCCTGATTTCCTCCATTTGTTTGAGCAGATCTCTTCTCTTTTTAGACTTATGGGGAAGGAAGCCCTTAAAAAGGAAGGCATCGGTTGGAAGGCCAGAGACACTGAGGGCAGCGATGACTGCCGAGGGGCCAGGGATCGGAACAATAGGAATCTGATTTTGAATGGCTGTTTGGATGAGACGGAAGCCGGGGTCGGAAATGCCAGGGGTCCCGGCATCTGAGACAAGGGCAATTTGATCACCCTGCCTTAACCTGGAGAGGATGAATTCCTTCTTCTTTAGCTCATTTCCTTCAAAATAACTGGTGAGCGATGTCTGGATGCCGAAGTGTTTGAGAAGAAGGCCGGTTCGACGGGTATCCTCAGCAGCAATCAGGTCAACCCCTTTTAAGATCCGGAGGGCCCTCAGGGTGATGTCCTCCAGGTTCCCAATGGGTGTGGAGACGATATAGAGGGTTCCATGGGGTGGGGTAGAAGTTGTAGAAGTTGAAGTTATTTTCCTGAAAGCGTTCATAGAAAAATATTTTCTACCTACAATGAATTTTGAAAATAAATTGCTCAATTTAGGTTCTAATAAATAGTATATATCGATAAGCTAAGGTCAAGGATCAAATTTCACTTATGATATGATAAGTATTTAAAAATATTTGATATTCGTATTTTGACATTTTAATTTAACCTCATCGATAAAGATATCATTTGCTCATGAATTGATCAAGAGAGAAGAGAATTAATTATAAAAAAATATTGACAAACCTTATGAAAAACCGTAAATATAAAATAATCTTAAAAAGTTACAGGAAAGAGATTTATGCCAGAAGATATATCTGGAGAGAAAAAGGCTCTCGATCTCAGTGTGGAGATGCCATCGATTGAAGGAGTGGAGTCGGATGAAGAACTCCTTCTGGGCAGAGACTTAACCAGCGCCTTCATTAAGACGATTAAGGCTTTTCGGTTTTACCCACCGGACAATCCTACCCTCAAAGGATTTCGGGACCAGCTTCTTAAGAAATTCCAATTCTTTTTGAATAAATATGAGTCCTTCGTTATTCAGATTGGAGAATATGATCTCTCCTTTAAGGGGAAGGTCATCTACGAGAACAGGGATGTGAAGACGAGCTTGGCCTTCCTTCTTTATAAAGATGGGTTGAGGGAAATCCGGTTCACGAAGGGGCTGGAGGAGTGGGAGATTCAGGAACTGGTCGACCTCATCAAACGAAGCGATAATATCAATCAGTTAGAGGATGACCTCGTCACCCTGATGTGGGAGAGGGATTTCGCTCACATCGGTTATCTGGCCACGGATGAATTCCTGGAGGAGACGCCAGTCGTCATCCCTGAAAATGTGGACCAGTTCAGGAAGCATTTAGTATTCAAACCCCTTGCCCACCATGTAGAAGTAAATCTTCTGGAAGAGGAGTCAGAAGAAGGGATGGACTTGGATGAGGTTCTCACAAAGGTGATTGAGGAACCTCTTCCATTTGTATCGAACCGTAGCGTCTATTTCCTCCTCCCCGACGAGGTGGAAGAATTAAGAAAAGAGGTTGAATCAGAGATTGATCCGACCTTCGTCTTCAATATCACCGATATCCTTTTCGAAATTTTAGCTTTGGAGAAAGAGCCAGACCCCTATCAGGATGCGGTCAATATCCTCAATAAAATCTTGGACGCCCTGTTAACCCTTGGTGAGTTTAAGAAAGCGAGCGATCTGCTCAAAAGGGTTTATATTATCCTCAAGACCTATGAACTCAAGGATTGGCAGATAGAAATCATCCGGAAGTTAATCGTGGAGGCGGGGGAGGCCCAGCGGATTGAACGGATCGGGAGGATTCTGGAGAAGGAAGAAGGTGTTCGATTGGAGGATGTGAACGGGTATTTGTTACTCCTTCAGCGAAACTCGATCAAGCACCTGATCAAACTGTTAGGGGAGCTTAAAAATTCAAAGACGAGAAGGGTGATCTGCGATGCTCTCTCTGAAATCGGGAAAGACGCCATCGAATTGTTCACCCCCTTCATCGATGATCGGCGATGGTATCTGGTACGGAATATTGCCTATATTTTAGGCCGAATTGGGAAAGAACAATCTTTCCCTTACATACAGAAGGCA
>JBFMAE010000241.1:0-3590 GCA_040756085.1 Thermodesulfobacteriota bacterium
ACCTTTAGTCCAGTCAATTTTAGATAAGTCAAAAGTTGAGCCTCGTGGATCGGCAAAATAGTTTCACAGGCTTTTATTTCGACGACTATACTATTTCCCACTAAAATATCAATCCGATAACCACAATCCAACTTGGCCCCCTTGTATTCTACAGGGACCTGTTTCTGTCTTTCATAAGAAATGTCTTTCAATTGAAATTCACGACACAAACATTCCTCATATGTAGATTCCAGGAGGCCAGGCCCCAAAGCTTTATGAACCTCAATTGCCGCTCCGATTACTGAACCTGTAAGCTCGTTTATATCCATCGCATTCAATTTTTGTTCTAGCAGGGCAGAGTTTTTTGATTTGCCAGCATCTCCGGGCAAATCAAAAGAAACCCTTTCCTCTGTGTTCTCTGTGCCTCTGTGGTGATATTACATCTTTCTGAAAAGCAACCAATCCTTAAATGTATCAAGATTCAAAAAGTTTTCCTTCAAACCTTGGCAGATGGTCTTGTAAAGGCCTTCTTTGGGCTGCTCATCCACCCCCATCACCTTTTCAAAGAGATCGGAGATGGTCCGTGGATATTTTGAAAAGAGCCTTTCGTTTTCGAGAAGTTGAAGGCTGTTTTTATAAGTGTCCATCTCTTTTATTATAAAACTATCGTTTAAATTTTTCTCATAATCGGCCAGAGAAGAGGCTGAGAAATCGTTCCTCTCCTTCGCCTTTTTGATCGTCCGGCCAGCCAGGACACCCGAAGCCATGGCGTATTCCATTCCCCTCACTGTGACCAACATATTGAGACCCAGTCCGGCTGCGTCGCCCACAACCAAAATCCCATCTCCGGAAACCTTCGGCTTGATGTGAATCCCTCCCTCATTGATTAAATGGGCAGAGTATTCGACGACATTCCCGCCCTTGATCAGATTCTTAATTTCGGGCCTTTCTTTAAATTCATCCAAAAGTTTATAAACCTCCTCACGGGGTTCTTTCCGACTGATAGAATGAATCCCAATCACGATGCCCAGAGAGAGGCTTTCTTGATTGGTATAGAGAAACCCTCCTCCCATCATTCCTTTGGTTAAAGAACCAACGAAGAGTTGGGCTGCGCCCTCGCCCTCTCCAACTCGGAAACGATCCTCGATCGTCTTGGGATCGAGCTGGATCACTTCCTTAAAACCCAGAGCAAAATGCTGGGGTTGGAAGGGTTGCCGAAGGCCAGCCTTCTCCGCCATGAAAGAGAGAATTCCATCTGCGCAAACTACACAGTCTGCTCCGATCTCCTCATCGCTGGCTCTGACTCCGATGACCTTCTCTCCCTCTTTAATGAGTTCATCTACATTCTTCTGGGGGATGACAAAAACCCCCTTTTCGGAAACGAGATCTGCGAGCCACCGGTCGAATTTCGCCCTCAGGATGGTGTAACTGGGATAGGGTTCTTGATTGAATCGGTCGCTATAGAGTTCAAAGGTAGTCGAGTTGGTCTCACCCAGTAAGGTCAAAATCTCCTTTGTTACATGTCTTTCTAAGGGTGCCTCTTTCCAGAGATCTGGAAGGTAATTTCGAATAGGTCTGACGTAGATCCTTCCTCCGGTCACATTTTTACTTCCCGAGAAATCTCCTCGCTCCAAGACGAGCACGGTCATCCCTGAATCGACCAATTCATAGGCGCAGGAGAGACCTGCCAATCCACCACCCACAATGATGACGTCAACCTTCTCCATTACTCATTCACTACATAGGGCATCATTGGATCACTTCATTAACCATCTTTGACCCTGCTGATTTGAAGGTCATCAAATAGGAACCCAATCACAATTAAGCGTATTTTTCACTTACTGATTAGTTGTTTTTATAACTAACTGAATTCAAAAGTGTTTTTCACCTTAATATTTTTCTTGACTTTTAAATTTTTGTTTGACAAAATTTATTTAGGTTTAAAGGTTCCGCCCTGATGAAAAGAACCCAAGGGGTTCTCCAGAAATGGTAGTCAGGGCGGTCGTTTTTTATAATGAAATCAATAATAATGTCTCGTACCAGATTTAAAGATATCAAATTCGCTCCATATTCCAGAACGGATTAATTCATAACTCCGTAAATCTCCCCTTTCCCATTTTCTAAATATCGCCCAGTTACAATAATCAGCAATTTGAAGGCCGACACAAGATTTCGATGCATGATGCAGTATTCTATATTTCGCGCCAGCAGGTAACATTCTCGAAAGTGTCTGTTTCACCGCTTTCTCTATAGCTTCCCGTTTCCTACTAACCGGGATGCTATCCGTCATAACAATAACCTCTGTATAATTCCTTAAATTCCTTTTCTCAAGAACATACCGTATTAAATAACCAATCATCCTGGGATAAAATTTCTCTACAACTTGCAATGAAGGGCCTGTCTTGGCCTTTTCAACGATTAGAGTGTCGATGCGTAAATCTATTAAGTTATCCGCTATAATAGAAAACACCCGATCACGCACTGCCTGTCGGTCTTCTGCTGCATGGAAGTATTCAATATCAAGCCCCACTTCAATCAGATCGTATTTTAGCGATATAAGAGGAGCATCCCAAGGGAATGGTCTACTCTTAGTAATTGTTGTGAGCGTGAAAAATCTTGTTCCGCTTACCGAAAAATTGAAATCACCCGCTTCATCAAGAAACACATAAAGATACTGCGATGACACATCAGCCTCACGCTGCCATCATCTTTTACTCACTCTCAAGTTTGGAAAGTCTATCTCTTACCACATTTGTACGCTATGCTCTGCGCCAGGGCCTATGCTCTATCCACTCTATGATTAGGATTGAGTCAACTTTTTTATGGATGACCCCAAATTATCTACGCCCTTCACCAAGAATAAAGAATTGACCCTTTATCCCAGCAATAACCATAATGGTACAAATAAGTAACTATATTCGCTTATAATTACACTACCAAATAAGAGAACCATAAGTGCATTTAAAATTACAATCGAAGGCCATTCTATCTCACGTCCTTGTTTTTTTGGTCTAATTACACCCATAAATATGGTGAACACTATTGTGCCTAAAATAAGAATAGCCGATCCTATGACAACCCATATGCGAGGTGGATACCGTGTGCGGAATATTTTCCCCCAATCTTTTTGTTGGAAACCTTGGGGAACACCTTTTATTCGACCTGCAATTTTCCAATTGATTTTCAGTGGTCCAGAAAAAAGAACATGAAAAAGCCCACCATCGAACTTCTCGAGGGCTTCATCTCCTCCTATTTTGATTATCACGCTTCTGGTGCCCTCTGCGTTTGTATCTATATATGTTTCAAACTGAAGAGAAGATCTGCTTGTTTTAAGAACTTGGATTGCTAAAATATCTGTCTTCTCAGGAGGAATTATTCGAAGGGGGTCCGTTGAAGCAAAATCACTCTTATCAATAAAAAGTGAGCCATTGTTCCAAATCCCAATTTTTACTGACGCGACATTTTTGACTTCTTTGTTATCCCAAAATATTTTTAATTTCTCTTCTCCATAAACAGCTTGTGCAACAGGTTCTGGCTTGCTGACAATGAAGACCGGATCCTTTTCTTTCTTACTTGCTAAGAATACAAGGAGGGCTATAAGTAGACCGACT
>JBFMAE010000242.1:0-8657 GCA_040756085.1 Thermodesulfobacteriota bacterium
GAATCGTTTTCATCGCACCCAAGTCCCATCAGAGATTGGATCGCCTAAGCACCCTCGGGATCGTTCCAGGGAGCATCGTCAGGATGCACCAAAAAAATCCCTCCCATGTCTTGCAGATCGGAGAGACGACCCTCGCCCTGGACAGGGAGATTGTGGAGGATATTTATGTGAAGAGGGTTTAAGGAAAGGATTTAATAGTCAATAAATAATGATCAATAACCAATGATCAGTGACCATTGATAATTGAACAATGATTATTGATCATTGATCAGCGTCAGGTGTCTTCCTTTTTATTGAGCGACTCTCCCGCTCGTCGCTCCATCTCCTCTTGAATTAATTCTCCCAGACTGTGGGACGTAGGGCCTTGGTTCGAAATGTATTTTTCGATCTCCGCCTTCTCGACCCTTTCCTTCAGCCCCTTCATGCTGAGGCCAATCCTCCGTTCGTGGGGGTCAATATGAATGACCAGTGCAGAGACCGTCTCCCCGACCTTCAGCATATCCGAGGGCTTCTCCACCTTCTCCCGGCTGATTTCGGAGACATGAACTAACCCTTCGATCCCTTCCTCCAGTTCGACAAAAGCACCAAAATCGGTTAAGTTGGTAATCTTTCCCGCCACGATTTCTCCTTTCCGATATCGTCGTGACACATCCTTCCACGGGTCAGGGGTCAATTGCTTAATTCCAAGGGAGAAGCGCTCATTTTTTCGATCAATATTTAAGACTACCGCTTCAACCTCTTGTCCCTTTTTATAAAGCTCACCAGGATGTTTGACCTTTTTTGTCCAGGACATCTCAGAGACATGGACGAGTCCATCCACGCCTTCTTCAAATCCGATGAAGATCCCAAAATCGGTAACGGTCTTCACTCTCCCCTTGACCCTGGTACCTATTGGATATTTCTCCTCAACCAAGTCCCATGGATTGGGTTCGGTCTGCTTCATTCCCAATGAGATACGACGTTTAGCTGGATCACAATCGAGAACCATCACCTCCACTATGTCCCCGATACGTACGACTTTGGAGGGGTGCTTCATCTTCTTACTCCAGGTCAATTCGGAGATGTGGGCAAGACCTTCCACCCCCTCTTCCAGCTCGACGAAAACTCCATAATCTGCCACATTGACCACTTTCCCTTGAATGCGGGAACCCACCGGATATTTCTCAGGGACAGATTCCCAAGGGTCGGGCAGTGCCTGTTTTAATCCCAGTGAAACCTTCTCCTTCTCCTGGTCGAAGTGAAGGACCTTCACCTTTATCCGGTTTCCCACAGAAAGTTTTTCTGAAGGATGCCCGATTCTTCCCCAGGCGATGTCTGTGATATGGAGTAGACCGTCCAATCCGCCCAAATCGATAAAGGCCCCATAGTCGGTAATGTTTTTCACTATCCCTTCGACAATCTCCCCTTCCTTGATATTCTTCAGTGTTTCTTCCCGCAGGAGTTTCCTTTCCTCATCAAGAAGAAAGCGCCGGGAAAGGACGATATTGTTCCGTTTCCGATTGAACTTGATCACCTTAAATCTTAATCGTTTGCCGATCAAGGCATCCAGATTCCGAACTGGCTTTAAATCAATTTGTGAGCCGGGCAGAAATGCAAAAATCCCCCCGAGGTCCACCGAGAGTCCACCTTTTACCTTGGAAACGATTTCACCCTCCATGACCTCCCCTTCTCGGCAGGACCTGCTGATATCCTTCCATACCCTTACTTTGTCCGCTTTCTCCTTCGACAGGGTCAGCAACCCTTCTTCGCTCTCCTTCCTCTCCAATAACACATCGATCCGATCTCCAATCTTCACATCGACCTGCTTATCCCTTTTCAGAAATTCCTGTATGGGGATCTGCCCCTCGGATTTATATCCCACATCAACCGTCACATGATCCGGAGTAATATCCACGACTGTCCCTCTGAGGATCTGGCCTTCTTCCACTGTCCTCAAGCTTTCCTCATAAAGTGTTTGAAAATCTTCCGGTTCCTCCCCGAGATGGAGTTCCTTCAACCCCCTCTTTTCCTCTTCCTCATCCAGAGGGGTCTGTTCTGTCGTCTCTTCTTCTGTAAGAACCTTTTCATCCTTCCCCATTCAAAAACCCCTTTCTACCAACAATAAAAAAATATACCACACCCTTTAAAAAATTACAAATCTTTTAAATTTATGTTTTAAATTTATGGACTTTTGAGATGTCAAATTCCCCTCTTTATAAAATCCGGATTCTTGTTCCGCTATGGACCACGCAGGGTGTATGGCAAACTTAAATCTCAAATGGTTCATAGCGAAATCCGCAATCAATGTCATCGGCCCTTGAGACCACGAATCCCCTCTTCCACCTCTTTGATGACCCAAGAAGGGGTGGAGGCACCTGCTGTGAGACCAACCTTCTCCCTTCCGGCAAACCATCTCACGTTGAGTTCCCGGGCTGTTTCGATGTGGTGAGTATGAGGCTGAATGTCTTTGCAGATCGCTGCCAATCTCTGTGTATTTCCACTATTGTAACCACCGACCACGATCATACAATCCACTTTTTTAGCGATCTCGACTGCCTCCTTCTGCCGAACGGTTGTGGCATGACAGATCGTATTAAACACCCTCACCTCTTTTGCCCTCTCCAAACTGGTCGCCACGATCTCCTTGAAAAGATTGAAGGATTGGGTGGTTTGAGCGATGATTCCCAATTTATCCCATGGCCCTAATCTCTTAACCGCTTCGACACTTCCGACAACATGCACCCCTTCGTTGATATAGCTTTGGATTGCTTCTACCTCGGGGTGGTGTGCATCCCCTACCAACAACAAGGAATATCCATGCCGGTGAAGAAATTTTGCAAAAAACTGTGCTCGTTTCACAATGGGACAGGTCGCATCAATGATGCGTAACCTCTTCTCTTTTGCCTTATTAAGATCTCTCAAAGAGACCCCATGGGATCGGAAGATCACCGTCCCTCTCGGTATTTTCTCAATTCGGTTCTTTACCTCCACCCCTAATCGCTCAAGGAATTCGACAGCTTGGGGGTTGTGGATCAGAGGCCCTAAGGTGTAAAGGTTCGTAGGATACCTTTTAGCGGCTTCAAGGGCCATGTCCATTGCCCGCCTGACACCAAAACAGAAACCAGACGATTTAGCAATGATAAGCTTCACTTCTTCACCCAGAAATAATGTGACCTTTACTTGGTAAGGCCTTTGAAAGTGCCCCTGACCGGTGAGAAGGTGTGAAAAAATTGATTCAAGTCGAGAGGGCGGGTAGGGATATCGAAAAAGTTTTACAGCGATACCTTTTCGCGTTAACTACTCACGATGAAAAACTTCAATAATCGTTGTTACTTGCAGAGCCTTGTTACCTCTGCCTTCCAAACGACCGCATTTGTAAAACTTTGAAGATATTGCTGCCCGACCGGCAGTCCCAATTTTTTCACACCTCCTGACAGTATACAACGTTAATGTTAATCCATCATTCATAACTCTTCATTCTTTCTTTAATGACACGAATCATCTCCTCCACGACCTCTTCAATAGATCGGCCGGTGGAGTCAATCAGTATGGCATCGTCTGCCTTTTTAAGAGGAGAGTGGACCCGATGCATATCATGATGGTCCCTCTGCATGACCTCCTCAAGCGTCCCTTTGAAATCGACGCTTATGCCCTTTTGGACCAATTCATGAAACCTTCGTTTTGCCCTTTCTCCTGCTTCAGCATCCAGATAGAATTTGACATCCGCATTGGGAAAGACGACCGTTCCGATGTCCCTTCCTTCTAATACCACCCCTCCTCCTTTTCCCATCTCCCTCTGCATCTGGACCATGGCTTCTCTTAACACCTTCTTCTTTGAAATATCAGAGGCGAGGAGGCTGATTTCAGGAGAACGGATGGCTTCTGTAACGTCCTCGCCATCACAAAAGACATGAGTTCCTTCCCTCTGGGCGACGAAGGTGATGTGAAGGGATGAGGCCAATCGGAAGAGGGTTGATTCATCTTCCGGCACCATCGCTTTCTCTTTGATCTTCAGGGCAACTGCCCGATACATCGCTCCGGTATCGATATAGATATAGCCTAATCGCTTTGCTAAAGACCTCCCCACCGTGCTCTTCCCAGCACCCGAGGGACCGTCAATGGCAATGGTCAACCTCTTATGGTCCAAAATTCTATCCTTTGACTGTGGGCAAGGATACGGTTATGAAACCCGTTAGAAACAATGAACGTTAAACGATGAACGATGAACTCTTTGTCGTCCTTTTTGTTCATGGTTCATGGTTCATTGTCCATCGTTTATCATATCGGGGGGGAATTTTCAAGGAAGGGAAGAGAAGGGATTTTGAATCCAAGAAAGCCCAAAACTCCTGGCGACTCCCTGACAGACTACCTTTCCATCGATCAGATTGAGACCTTTCCTTAAAGCTTCGTTCTCCTCCAGCGCCTTTTCGTACCCCTTATCTGCAATCTGAAGCACATAAGGGAATGTCGTATTGGTGAGCGCAAAGGTAGAGGTTCTCGGATAAGCACCCGGGATATTGGCCACACAATAATGGACGATTCCCTCTTCAATATAGGTGGGATTCTGGTGGGTTGTGGGGCGAGTGGTTTCGAAACATCCCCCCTGATCCACAGAGATGTCCACAATGGCAGAGCCTGAACGCATCTTCTTCAGCATCTGACGGGTCACTAACTTCGGTGCCTGGGCACCGGGAATGAGCACTGCCCCGATCACCAGATCAGCATCTGCAATCTCCTCCTGGATGGTTATCCGGTTTGAAATGAATGTGGTGATATGACCTTGGGTGATGTCATGGAGATAACCCAGTCTTTCAGGCTGGATATCGAAAATGCTTACTCGGGCCCCGATCCCCACAGCGACTTTACAGGCATTAGCCCCCGCCACCCCTGCCCCGATGATGACGACCTTGGCTGGGGGAACACCTGAAGCCCCGCAGAGAAGAACCCCCCCACCTCCACAGGTGCTCTCCAGACACATCCCTCCGGCAAAGATCGATGCCCTGCCTGCTATCTCGCTCATCGGTCGAAGGAGAGGAAGTGACCCATCCCGTCCCTGAACGGTTTCATAAGCGATCCCGACGACACGGGCCTCTAATAATTTTTTCGTCAGGCTTTCATCGGCGGCCAGATGGAGAAAGGTGAACAGGACCTGCCCCGGTCTCATCCAGGATAATTCCGGTTCCAGAGGCTCCTTTACTTTGACCACCATGTCGGCTTCGGCCCAGACATCCTCTGCCTTTTCAATAAGGGTGGCTCCTGCTTTCTGATACCCCTGGTCGGAGAATCCGCTCCCCTCCCCCGCTCCCTTCTGAATTAAAACACGATGATGGTGAGAGACCAAGACATCCACGCCCTGAGGGGTCATCGACACCCTCCTCTCTCCGTTTTTAATCTCTTTGGGAACCCCGACGATCATCTCATCCTCCCTCTCAGCCACATTTGGTCGCTAAACGCTTGGCCACAAAATCGACCATCCCTTCGGCCCCTCTGGAAAATTCGGTCGCTGTGGCCACAAGCGAGGGATGGGTATTGAATTCATCTGGAGTCAATCCATCTTCCTGATAGGCCTTTTCAAAATAGGGAATCCGCAGTAATTTATTCAAGACGGCTTTGGGAACCTCATCATCGATCTGGGGTCTGAATTCTGTCCCATCAAGAAATTGAAATACCCCTTCGATGAAAGATGGAGGGCAGGTAAAGACGATATCCCCTCCAGCTAACTTTTCTAGATGCCAACAATGCTTCTTCCCATTCAGGATGGGACTGATCCTCATCGAACAGATCAGCATCTTACTGGGATAATCTCTCTCTTTGAGAAGACGATAAGCCTTTTTGAAAATGGCCAACTCGGCCCACCGGACATCCGCCTCAAAGAGGTCTATCCCCAGAGATTCTGCATCCGTTCGAAGGTCTCCCAAGTCACCAAACCGTGCAGTCATATGGGTGATCACAGACCTCCAACGGGTCAGATCCACTCCGTTCTTTTTGGCAATCTCCAGCCCCTCCTTCACCGCTTTGGCACAGGCCATCAATTGAGGAAGGACGAAAGTAAACGTATTGTTCGTTGAGATTCCCTTCGAAGTGAGGAGTTTGATGACTTCATAACCCTCTTTTGATCCTGGAATCTTAATCATCACATTGGGGCTGAGTCTGGCCAGTTCCAGAGCCTGAGAGATCATCTTTTCCTTATCAGTCAAAAATCTTGGATCCACCTGACCCGAGAGATACCCATATCGATATCGGGATCGCTCAAAGACCTCCAAATACATCTCGGCTCCCCGTCGAACAATCTCCTTATAAGTCAACCAGAAGAGGGCCTCCTTATCCACACAAGGATTCTGTTCGATCAGGTCATCTACCATCTGAGCCACGGTGGATTCGTGTGTTTTGATCACATTAAGTAAAAGAGGAGGATTGGTCGTCACTCCCCGGAATAAGGCTTTTTCAGGATGCTCTGGGTCGTAAAGTCTCCTCAACTGTTCTCGAAGGTCTTCGGCCCGATCGGGTGGTGCTTTCTTCACCATCCCTTCTGACCAAGAGGTATAAATGAGGGGCGAGGAATCCCACCAGATTTCTAATCCGGGATGGGTCTCCATCAATCGTTCTAAGGGACTCTTCTTCATTCCTTATTCTCCTTTTTCCTGTTCCCAAAAAATCGTTTGATGGAATGGACACAGAGAGAATTCTCTTCATGGGTACCTAAACTGATCCGGAAGAATCCATTTCGTCCCCGAAGGGGAGCGAAGTATTTGAGCATCACCCCGGCCTTTTCAAAAACATAATCGACGATTTCTTTTCCTGTCGCCCCGGCATCGGTGGCATCGATGAGCACATAATTTCCATGAGAATAGTAAGGTTTGACACCGTTAATCTTTGAGAGCTCCTTACACACATACTCCACCCCTGCATTGTTGTAGGTAGCCTTTCGCCTCAATTCTTCTTCTTCATCGAGAGCCGCCTCGGCAGCGGCTATGGAGAGGAGACTGGTGTTCCACGGAATCTGCATCTTCCAGAAATACTGGATTAATTTCTCGTCTGCCAGGGCGTATCCGAATCGGATTCCGGCCATTCCATAAGCTTTGGAAAAGGTATGCGCCACGATAATGTGGTTGTATTTCCGGATCAGATGGGCCTTTGACTCGTGCTCTGGATGATACTCTAAATAAGCCTCATCAATTAGGGTGGGGATGCCGAGTTCCACAATCTTCATCAGATCCTCATCGGATATAAAATCTCCTGTCGGATTATTGGGGGTACAAACAATGATCACCTTCGTGCGCGGCGTGATGGCACGGAGCATCGCCGTAACATCGTATTGGAGACCAGGGGTCATATCGACCGCCACCACACTCCCTCCCACTGCTCTTGCCCGAATACCATAAAGGGAAAAAGTAGGATTGGGGAGAAGTACCTCATCCCCAGGGGTGACAAAGAGCCTCATGATCATATCGATAATCTCTGAAGAGCCATGGCTGATATAGACATTTTCCGGTTCCAGATCGTAGCGTTTAGCAATCGTGGCCCGAATACGAAGTCCGTTATCCGGATAACGGTTTCCCATTTTCGCCGCCTCAAGAATGGCATTGATCACCTTCTCTGAAGGCGGAATCGGATTTTCATTGATCATCATTCGCTTGAGTTCGGGTCTGGACCAGGCGATCAGTAAGTCCTCAGTATCATAAGGTTTAACCTGGTCGATCCATGGAACTAAATAACGCTTCAAATCTGCCATAAGAACCTCCTCAATTTTGATAGAGGTTGGAGGATCGCCTCGCTTAAGGAGCACTTCGTTTGAGGAGCACTCCGTTTAAGGTTTGAGGCCGCAGGCAAAAGCTTTTGCCTCAAGTCCCGCATTGCGGGACGATCCTCTATCCTCAAGTCCCGAAGGGACGATCCTCAAACCTTTGGCCATCAAGTACCTAACTACCTATCTATACAGGTATCAAGAAAAAAATATTTTGTCAAGCCTTTTCTAATGACCCAAATCCCGATTTAGAAAAGAAAAGCCCTTACCCAACCTGTCATTGCGAGCACCTGAAAGGTGCGTGGCAATCTCACCCGCTTCGACTGCGAAGCGAGGCGAGCCCAAAAGACCGAGATTGCTTCATTTCATTCGCAATGACACCTTCTAAATCGGAATTTGGGTAATGAGATTTCTGAAAAAGTCTCGAAATCTTTAGAGCGTGTATCATTTTTCAGAACCCTCTTTAGGCCTTCAGGTCGTAACGATATCTCCCTGATTCCACTTCAAAAATATATTTATCTCCTCGATGGAAAGCGTGGAGGACCTCCACCGGAATATTTTTTGAGTCATAGATGATGCTTTCCAGAAAAATTCCAGGGGACCGGGGAGGGACCCCCAACAACTTTGCATCCTTTCCGGATAAAGGAATGGCACGAAAGGTCTGAATGGACCGATGGAGTTCGACATGAAACTTTTTGGTCAGGAGGTGGTAGAGCGAACCGGTCAGCCGCATCTTTAAGATCTCCTTATACTCCTTGTGTGGAAGGTAGCTTCGCTCAATCACCAGAGGGATACGATTTCCCAAGCGGATCCGTTCCGTCAGGATGACCCGTCTCTCCTTTCCCAACATCAGCTTTTCTGAGACGTCGGGAGGGGAATCGATGACAGATTTGCTGATGAGCTTGGTTTGAGGAACGATTCCCATACGGATCAT